>NZ_JBFBAD010000005.1:99928-181045 GCF_040682075.1 Actinoplanes sp. NPDC051411
CGGGTGATCGCCGGGCCGGCTACCTATTTAGAAACGGCCCGGGCGGGGTGGCCGCCCCGGGGCCGTTTCTAGTGGATCAGGGTCACTCCTCGGCCGAGGCCGCACCCAGGTCGGCCGGCACCGCGTCGGGGACCGAGACGCCCCGGTCGGCGCCGCGGAAGGTCAGCTTCGCCTTCTCGACGACCTCGGGGTCGCCCTCGCAGTCGACAACCACGATCTGGCCGGGGCGCAGCTCGTTGAAGAGGATCTGCTCGGAGAGGGTGTCCTCCAGCTCGCGCTGGATGGTGCGGCGCAGCGGCCGGGCACCCAGCACCGGGTCGAAGCCCTTGTTGGCCAGGAACTTCTTCGCGCTGTCGGTCAGCTCGAGACCCATGTCCTTGTTCTTGAGCTGGGTCTCGATGCGGGCGGTGAAGATGTCGACGATCTCGAGGATCTCGTTCTGCCGCAGCTGGTGGAAGACGATCGTGTCGTCGATGCGGTTGAGGAACTCCGGGCGGAAGTGCTGCTTCAGCTCGTCGTTAACCTTGACCTTCATCCGCTCGTAGTTGGACTCCTCGGCCTCGGAGGCCTGGAAGCCCAGCGACACCGCCTTGGCCACGTCGCGCGTGCCCAGGTTGGTGGTCAGGATGATCACCGTGTTCTTGAAGTCGACGATGCGGCCCTGACCGTCGGTCAGGCGGCCGTCCTCAAGAATCTGCAGCAGGGTGTTGAAGACGTCCGGGTGGGCCTTCTCGATCTCGTCGAACAGCACCACGCTGAACGGCTTGCGGCGCACCTTCTCGGTCAGCTGGCCACCCTCGTCGTAACCGACGTAGCCGGGAGGGGCACCGACGAGGCGGGACACCGTGTAACGGTCGTGGAACTCCGACATGTCGAGCTGGATCAGCGCGTCTTCGGAGCCGAACAGGAACTCGGCCAGCGCCTTGGACAGCTCGGTCTTACCGACGCCGGACGGGCCGGCGAAGATGAACGAGCCGGACGGGCGCTTCGGGTCCTTGAGGCCGGCCCGCGTGCGGCGGATCGCCTTGGAGACCGCCTGCACGGCGTCCTCCTGGCCGATGACCCGCTTGTGCAGCTCATCCTCCATGCGGAGCAGCCGGGAGGTCTCCTCCTCGGTGAGCTTGTAGACCGGGATGCCGGTCCAGTTGCCCAGGACCTCGGCGATCTGCTCGTCGTCGACCTCGGACACGACGTCGAGGTCGCCGGCCTTCCACTCCTTCTCCCGCTGCGCCTTCTGGCCCAGCAGCTGCTTCTCCTTGTCGCGCAGCTGGGCGGCCCGCTCGAAGTCCTGCGCGTCGATCGCGGACTCCTTGTCGCGGCGCACCTGGGCGATGCGCTCGTCGAAGTCACGCAGGTCTGGCGGCGCGGTCATCCGGCGGATGCGCATGCGGGCGCCGGCCTCGTCGATCAGGTCGATCGCCTTGTCCGGAAGGAAGCGGTCGGAGATGTATCGATCGGCCAGCGTCGCGGCGGCCACCAGGGCGGCGTCGGTGATGCTGATCCGGTGGTGGGCCTCGTAACGGTCGCGGAGACCCTTGAGGATCTCGATGGTGTGAGCCAGCGACGGCTCGCCGACCTGGATCGGCTGGAAGCGGCGCTCGAGCGCGGCGTCCTTCTCCAGGTGCTTGCGGTATTCGTCGAGGGTGGTCGCACCGATGGTCTGGAGCTCACCACGCGCGAGCATGGGCTTCAGAATCGAGGCGGCGTCGATCGCGCCCTCGGCGGCACCCGCACCCACCAGGGTGTGGATCTCGTCGATGAACAGGATGATGTCGCCGCGGGTGCGGATCTCCTTGAGCACCTTCTTGAGGCGCTCCTCGAAGTCACCGCGGTAGCGGGAACCGGCGACCAGCGCGCCCAGGTCGAGCGTGTAGAGCTGCTTGTCCTTGAGCGTCTCGGGCACCTCGCCCTTGACGATCGACTGGGACAGGCCCTCGACGACGGCGGTCTTGCCGACACCCGGCTCACCGATGAGCACCGGGTTGTTCTTGGTCCGGCGGGAGAGCACCTGCATGACCCGCTCGATTTCCTTCTCCCGGCCGATGACCGGGTCGAGCTTGCCCTCGCGGGCGGCCTGCGTCAGGTTGCGACCGAACTGGTCGAGCACCAGAGAGGTCGACGGCGCGGCCTCGCCCGCCGCCGCACCGGCCGCGGCCGGCTCCTTGCCCTGGTAGCCCGAGAGCAGCTGGATGACCTGCTGGCGGACCCGGTTGAGGTCGGCGCCGAGCTTGACCAGCACCTGGGCGGCGACGCCCTCGCCCTCACGGATCAGCCCGAGCAGGATGTGCTCCGTGCCGATGTAGTTGTGGCCGAGCTGCAGCGCCTCGCGCAGCGACAGCTCCAGCACCTTCTTGGCGCGCGGCGTGAACGGGATGTGCCCGCTCGGCGCCTGCTGACCCTGGCCGATGATCTCCTCGACCTGCTGTCGCACTCCCTCGAGGGAGATACCCAGACTCTCGAGAGCCTTGGCGGCGACGCCCTCACCCTCATGGATCAGGCCGAGCAGGATGTGCTCGGTCCCGATGTAGTTGTGGTTGAGCATCCGGGCCTCTTCTTGGGCCAGGACGACAACCCGTCGCGCTCGGTCGGTGAACCGCTCGAACATGCCCTCGTGCTCCTCACGTGCCGTGCGCCAATGGACTGGCGGGGCCAGCGCACGGGCATCGGTGATACCCGTGCTGTAACTCTATCGCCGCCACGCGGCTCCGCCGGGTCCTCGCGACCCTGAAGAAACCGTCCGCAACGCTGATTTAGCCAACTTCGCACGCTCAGACGCTGTTCCCCCACCCGAACGTGTACGCGGACAGCGAAATCAGCGTGCTCCCCGTCCACAGCCTGTGGACAACTCCCTCCACACCTGTGGATAACCCTACGCAACGCGGCGGAAGAGCGAGCTGAAACGCACGCAGGACCCGCAGCCGACGGCTGCGGGCCCCGCGAAACGTGCAGGTCAGCTGCGACCCGGTCCCTTGGCGTGGAACTCGTCGACGATCTCCTGCGGGATGCGCCCGCGGTCGGAGATGTCCTTGCCCGACTTCTTGGCCCACTCCCGGATCGCCTTGTTCTGCTCCCGGTCGGCCGTCGCGCCACCACGGCCGCGGGCAGCCCGGCCGCCGACGACCACGCCGCCTCGGGCGACCTTGGAACCGGCGCTCAGATAGGGGTCGAAGAGCTCCCGCAATTTGGCGGCGTTCTTCTCCGACAGGTCGATCTCGTACTGAATGCCGTCGAGGGCGAACTTGACGGTCTCGTCGGCGTCACCCCCGTCGAGGTCATCGACCAGCTTGTGAATGATCTGCTTGGCCACGCGCCGCAATCCTCCCGAACACAGGTTCTCCCCAGCAATGGGAAGACAATAACGCCAGGGCCGCATCATCCGTCAATGGCGGTCCGATATTTACTCGCCCTGGACACAACGTTTCGCAGAATGCCCGGCCCGCGGGCGGGCTTCAACCGGTGACCGATTTCCGCATTCCGATGCCCGACCACGGATATCGCGGGCGCCGGCCGCGCACCCGGCCGGCCTCGTAATAGGTCGAAGCAGGATCGGCCGGGCGCCCCTCCTTCGGGATAATCCCGGACGAAAGTGGGCGGGGCCCCGCAGTCGGCCCGAACAAACTCGCTCCGGAGTACCGTTCGGTTCCGGGGAAAGGTCATGCTTTTGGGCGGCGTTCTTCACCCAGCGCAGCCGAGAGCGAACCGAAGAGAGTGATCGACTGCTGTTCACGGTGGCCGCATTGCAAGTTGATCTCGAAACCAGGCCGGTGAAAAACAACTCCGGATAAAGATCAGTATCGACCGGGTTGCTGTCCGTCACAAACCGGCCCGACATCAATTCGGACCGTCGCTCAGACGTTCCGCTCGTACACCATCCGCAAGCCGATCAGCGTGATCATCGGCTCGTAGGCGGTGATCGTTCGGCACTCGTCCTTGACCAGCCCGGCCAGACCACCGGTGGCGATCACGGCCGAGACCGGGCCGATCTCCTCGATCATCCGCTCGACGATCCGGTCGACCTGGCCGGCGAAACCGAAATACATACCCGACTGCAGGCATTCGACCGTGTTCTTGCCGATCACCGACCGCGGCTTGGCCGGCTCAACCTTGCGCAGCTGGGCCGCCCGGGCGGCGAGCGCGTCGAACGAGATCTCGATGCCGGGCGCGAACGCCCCGCCGAGGAACTCGCCACGCGCGCTGATCACATCGAAGTTGGTGGTGGTGCCGAAGTCGACCACGATCGACGGCCCACCGTAGAGAGCGTGCGCGGCCAGGGTGTTGACGACCCGGTCGGCCCCGACCTCCTTCGGATTGTCGATCGCCAGCTGCACGCCGGTCTTCACGCCCGGCTCGACGATCACATTGGGCAGATCGCCGTAATAACGGGCGAGCATGGTGCGCAGACTGCGCAGGGCGGCCGGCACGGTCGAACACGCCGCCACCCCGGTGACCTCGACGTTGTCCCCGGCGAGCAGGCCCCGGAACATCAGGCCCAGCTCATCCGCGGTCGACCGGGCGTCGGTCTTGATCCGCCAGCTGTGCACCAGCTTGTCGCCGTCGAAGGTCGCGAGGACCGTATTGGTGTTACCGATGTCGATACAGAGCAACACGACAGATCAAAACCTTCATTTCGTACGCGGGCGCGACTCCCCAACCGCAGGAGAACCCGTGACGGGCCCGACGACCAGAGACCTCTATGTTTCCACCCGATTCGTCAAGCCCGCGGACGCAGGTCCATCGCGATGTCGAGAATCGGCGAGGAGTGGGTCAGTCCGCCGACCGAGAGGTAGTTGACGCCCGTCGCCGCGTACGCCGAAGCGGTCGAAAGCGTGAGATTTCCGGTGGCCTCGAGTTCCGCCCGGTCACCGACCTCCCGAACCACGTCGGCCAGCAGTTCCGGCGACATGTTGTCGCAGAGCAGGAACGTCGCGCCCGCCCCCACCGCCTCCCGGGCCTCGGCCAGCGTGGTCACCTCCACCTGCACCGGAACCTCGGGAAACTTCTCGCGGACCAGTTTGTAGGCGGCGGTGATGCCGCCGGCCGCCAACTTGTGGTTGTCCTTGATCATCGCCACGTCGTAGAGGCCCATGCGCTTGTTGGTGCCTCCGCCCACCCGCACCGCGTACTTCTCGAGCGCCCGCAGGCCCGGAGTGGTCTTGCGGGTGTCGAGCACGGTCGCCCGGGTGCCCTCGAGCAGGTCGGCCCAGCGGCGGGTGTGGGAGGCGACCCCGGACATCCGGCTGATCAGGTTGAGGGCGGTGCGCTCGGCGGTGAGCAGCGACCGCGTCGGCCCGGTGATCGTGGCCAGCACGTCGCCGCGCCGGACCCGGTCACCCTCGGCCACCCGCTGGTCGAACTCGGCCGTGCCCCCCGAGGTGACCGCGAAGACCTGATCAGCCACCGGCAGGCCGGCCACTACGCCGTCGGCCCGGGCCACCAGCTCGGCCGTGTCGACCTGACCGGCCGGGATGGTCGCCTCGCTGGTCACGTCGCGCGGCGGGTCGCCCAGGTCCTCGGCCAGCGAGGTGTAGACCACCCGCTCGACCTCGCTGAGGTCGAGCCCGCCGGAAAGTTCCGCCGCTCCGCTTCCGCCCGTCACTTGCCCTCGCCTTCGACGCCGCCGCCGGTCGATCCGGTCAGGGCACTTCCTGGAGCCTCCGAGCCGGTCGCCCGTCGGCTCCGCCGCGCGTGCTCGCCGGTCACCGCATGTCCTCGAACGTCTGGGTCAGCCGGCCGGTGCCGTCGAGGCCGTCGAGCAGGTGGCCGCGCCACTCGTCCTCGGCCACCGGGTAGTCCTCGCGCCAGTGGCAGCCGCGGGTCTCCCGGCGGGTGGCGGCCGAGGCGACCAGCGCCGACGCCACGGTCAGCAGGTTGGTCGCCTCCCAGGCCGCGTTGCGCGGGGTCGCCCGCAGTCCGGCCAGCCGCGACAGCTCGGCCGCCGTGGCGGTCAACGAGCCGGCCGACCGCAGGACACCGGCACCGCGGGTCATCGCGCGCTGGAGATCGGCGCGGGTCGCGGGGTCGACCACCCAGCCCGGCTCCTCGGCCCGGGTCACCGGGTCGGCCTGGGCGGGCAGTTCGCGGGCGATGTCGTCGGCGATCCGCCGGGCGAACACCAGACCCTCGAGCAGCGAGTTGCTGGCCAGCCGGTTGGCGCCGTGCACGCCGGTGCAGGCCACCTCGCCGCACGCGTAGAGGCCCGGGATGCTGGTGCGCCCGGCCAGGTCGGTGCGGACACCGCCGGACGCGTAGTGGGCCGCCGGGGCGACCGGGATCAGCTCGGTCGCCGGGTCGACGCCGGCCGCCCTCGTCGACGCCATGATCGTCGGGAACCGGTGCTGGAGGAACTCGGCGCCCAGATGACGCGCGTCGAGGTAGACGTGGTCGCCGCCGGTCGACAGCAGCACCCGGTGGATGCCCTTGGCCACCACGTCGCGCGGGGCCAGCTCGGCCAGCTCGTGCTGCCCGACCATGAACCGCTTGCCGGCCTCGTCGACCAGGTGGGCGCCCTCGCCCCGCAGCGCCTCCGAGATCAGCGGTCGCTGCACCGACGTCACGCTCGCGCTGACGAACGAGGTCGGGTGGAACTGCACGAACTCGACGTCGGTGACCGTCGCGCCGGCCCGGATGGCGAGCGCGACCCCGTCGCCGGTCGACACCGAGGGGTTGGTCGTCGACGAGTAGATCTGACCCATCCCGCCGGTGGCCAGCACGACCGCGCGGGCGAGGATCGCGCCGACTCCGTCCTCCGAGCCCTCGCCCAGCACGTGCAGGGTGATGCCGCAGGCACGCCCGTCGGCCGCGCGCAGCAGGTCGAGCACGAGCGCGTGCTCGACGAGCCGGATCCACGGGTCACGGCGTACGGCCTGGTGCAGCGCCCGCTGCACCTCGGCGCCGGTGGCATCGCCGCCGGCGTGCACGATCCGGTCGGCCCGGTGGCCGCCCTCGCGGGTCAGCATCAGCGAGCCGTCCGGGTTGCGGTCGAACTCGGCGCCCATCCGGATCAGCTCGCGGACCCGGGCCGGACCCTCCTCGACCAGCACCCGCACCGCCGCCGGGTCGCACAGCCCGACCCCGGCGATCTCGGTGTCGTTGGCGTGCGCCTCGGGGGTGTCGAGCGGGTCGAGCACCGCGGCGATGCCGCCCTGCGCCCACCGGGTCGAGCCGTCGTCGATGTTGACCTTGGTGACCACGGTGACGTGCAGACCCTGCTCGCGCAGGTGCAGCGCGGCGGTCAGGCCCGCGATCCCGGAGCCGACGACCAGCACGTCGGTGGTCTCGCTCCAGCCGGGTTCGGCCGCGGCGAGCCGGCGCGGCAACGGCGGCAGGTCGGCGAGGGTAGACATGGACACAGTCAACTCCGCGGTTACGCGAAATTCACGGCGGGGGTGCCGTCAGTGGGAACCATTACTTGTACTGGACAGGAAGGCTTTTCGCGCCCTTGCCCTTGAGCGATCCGGTGAGCCCGGTGCCGTCCAGCCACAGGTAGCAGCGCACGCCGTGGTCGCCGAGCGCCCAGACGTCCTCGCCGCCGGGCAGCGAGACCACCCCGGTGCGGTACTGCAGGTCGGCGTCGTCGGGCACGCCCACGTAGCCGGCGATCACCTTGCGGCAGCCGTCGTGGAACTTCGTCCAGTCCGGGTCCTGCTTCGGGTAGTCGAGGTCGTCGCCGGCGTACCAGGTGCCGGTGTACTCGGCGTTGTGCCGGGCGGTGCAGCCGACCGGCGGCATGCTCTGGATCGCACCCGAGTTGTCGAGCTGGATCGCGTAGCAGGTCAGCATCAGGTCGGACGAGCCGTTCGCGAGCGCGTTACGCAGCGAACCGGTGCGCTGGACGACGCCGCCGTCGTCCTCGACCGAGCTGAGCTCCAGCACCTCACAGCGGAACCAGCGGGTCCCGCCGGCCCAGGCGGCCGGCGAGGGATGGGTGACGCCGATCCACAGCCGGGCGTTCCGCCACGGTCCGCCGACGTACTTCGTGGTCTGGTCGTCGCAGGTCCGGTACGCGCTGCGGGCCCCGGCCGAACCCTCCGCGGGCGGCTCGTCGGCGTCGGCGGCCGGCGAGTCGTAGGTGCCGACGTACACGGTTTCGGTGCGGTGCTGAAGGTCGCAGCCGACCTCCTCGTACGTCGACCGCGCCCCGGCCGTCGCGAAGTTGGCGCTGTGGCACGTGCCCGCGGTCGGCTCGAACCCCTCGGCGGGAGCCATCGGCCCCCAGCCGTTGGTCAGGTCGCCGTCCACCCCGCCCGGATTTCCGCACCCGGCGACGAACACTAGCAGGATTGCGGAGGCCATGATCCCGAGCCGGGTGCGCAACCCGTCGCGCATGACCACCTCCCCGCATGTCGTCGATGTCCGTTTTGTCGATCATAGGGGGATCGACTGGGACACCGGGGCGGTTCGGGCGAATCACGAAACGGGCCGGGGACGTCAGGTCACCGCGTACGGAATCAATGGCCGCGGCAGCGGCACCCAGCTCACGCTGTCCGCAGTTCGAGCCGGACGTTGTCGATCAGCCGGGTCGCACCGACCCGGGCCGCCACGAGCAGACGGGCGTCACCGCCGGCCGGCGGCTCACCCAGATCGGTGCCGGTCAGCGCCAGATAGTCGAGGCTCACGCCCGGCTCGTCGTCCAGAATCTTGCGGGCGGCCTGGAGCGCGGCACCGGCATCGGTGTGGGCGGCACCCTCGCGGAGCGCCCGGGACAGCGCGAGCGCGGACCGGCGCTCAGCCGGCGACAGATAACGGTTGCGGCTGGACAGAGCCAGACCGTCCGCTTCCCGCACGGTCGGCACACCGATGATCTCGACGCCGAGCTCGAGGTCACGGACCATCCGGCGGATCAGCGTCAACTGCTGAAAGTCCTTCTCGCCGAAGTAGGCGCGGCCGGCCCTCGTCAGCACCAACAGCTTCTCGACCACGGTCAGCATGCCGGCGAAGTGCCCGGGGCGGCTCGCGCCCTCGAGGATCTCGCCGAGCGGCCCCGGGCTCATCGTGACCTGCGGCGGGCCGTCCGGATACATCTCGTCGCGGCTGGGCGCGAAAACCAGGTCGACACCCTCGGCCCGGCACACCTCGACGTCGGCGTCCAGGGTCCGCGGGTACTTCTCGTAATCCTCGTTCGGACCGAACTGCAGCGGGTTCACGAAGATCGTGGCTACGACGTACCGGTCCTCTTTCCGATCTTCTTCTCGGTTTTCCTTCCGGGCCGCTCGCATGAGCGCCCGGTGGCCCTCGTGCAGGGCGCCCATGGTCATGACCACGCTGTTTCGGGCCGGAATCCGGGCCGCGAGCTCGGCACGGGTGTGCACGACGACGGTCACGAGGGGCTCCCCACGGTGGCACGGGACAGGACATCCATCAGCAGCGCCGCGTCCTGCGGACGCAGGCGCCCGGCCGCGATCGCACGGTCGGCGGTGCGGCGCGCCAGAGCGAGGTACGCCGGGACGGCCTCGGACGGCAGACGATCCAGGTGCTTCCCGACCGTTCCGGCGTCGCCACGGGAAACCGGCCCGGTGAGCGCCGCGTCGCCGAGCCGGAGCGCGTTGTCCAGAGCCGCGTGCAGCAGCGGCGACAGCACCCGCTCGGGCCGGTCGACGCCGGCCGCGCGCAGCAGGTCGGCCGCCTCGTTGACCAGCGTGACCAGGTGGTTGGCGCCGTGGGCGAGCGCGGCATGGTAAAGCGGCCGGGCCTCCTCCGCGATCCACTCCGGCACCCCGCCCAGGTCGGCGACGAGCCGGGTGGCGAACGCCCGATCCCGGGTGGTGACGCCCCACGCGATGCCCGGCAGCCTCTCCAGGTCGGCGTCACTGCCGGTGAAGGTCATGGCCGGGTGAAGGGCCATGCCGTTGACGTCTTTCAGGACCGCCAGCCCATGAGCCCCGCTCGTATGGGCGACAATCTGTCGCGGCCCTAGCGCGTTCGTGGCTTTCAGGCCGGCGACGACGCTCGCGAGCGCGTCATCCGGCACCGCGAGCAGAAGAAGATCGGTGCCCGCTCGGGCAACCTCGTCGGCCGGCAAAATCTCGGCCCCGGGAAGCAGCCGGACAGCCCGCTCACGGGACGCGGCCGACACCGCGGCGGCGGCCACGACATGATGCCCGGCGGCGTTCAGCGCGGCGCCCAGAACGGCACCGACACGACCCGCGCCGACCACCCCGACAACCAAAGGGCGTGCGCTCATTCCTCAGATCCAGTCCTCGATAAGGGGTACCGGTCGGGGCAAGTATGCGCTGTCCGGGAGCTCCCCCGACAAGAACGTGTGAACAACGCCATCTCTGGTCGGGCAGGCCGTTTCGGAGGTGACGGTGGTGGATATGGTGCCGCTTTCGCTATGGCCGGAGCTGGGTCGCCGGCCGCTCCCGGCCCCAGCCTGGGGGAACCGCGCGGGCGGATGGGATGGGGGCGGCTGTGGATAACTGGGGAGATTTGTCGGGGGTCGGCGCTTTACTCGTCCCACCCGGTACGGGGTGGGGTGGAACAGGCTGCTCTCGACGCCGGGTTGCGGGCGCGGTTGTGGATAACGGCCCAGTTTTGTCGGGAGGTGCCGCTTAACTGACCCCACCCAGAAACGGGGTGGGGCGCGGCGCGGCCGATTTTCTCCGCGGCGTGGCCCCAGTTGAGTGCGGATCTGCTCGGCGGGAAACGGGCTACTCAGCGCAGCGCGGATCGGTCTGGCACGGATCGGCCTGGCGGGGCGGGGACCGGCCCTAGTGCGGACTGGCCCAGCTCGGACCCGCCCAGCTCGAGCCGGTCAGCTCGAACCCGGCCAGCTCGAACCGGCCAGCTCGAACCCACCCAGCTCGAACCGCCAGCTCGGACCCGGCCAGCTCGGACCCGGCCAGCTCGGACCCGGCCAGCAAAGCGGGGAAGGCCCAACGCCGACCGCGCCAGCAGGGCGGGGAAGGCCCAGCAAGGCGGAGACCGGCCTGGCGCGAGGCGGCACAGCGAGGCGCGGCTCACTTGAGCTGGAATCGACGCGACCCGGCCGGGCACGGTGCAGCTGGGCTGGGCTGGGCACGGCTGGGCTGGGCACGGCACGGGCCTGAGGGGTGGCTGGGAAGACCTAGGGTGGCCGGGTGATGGGGTGGCGGCAGGCTATGGCTGTGGCGCTTTACGGGCCCGGCGGGTTCTTTGTGCGGGCGGATGGCGGGCCGGCGGGGCATTTTCGGACCAGTGTGCATGCGTCGCCGCTGTTTGGCCGGGCGTTGCTGCGGCTGGTTGAGCGGATTGACGAGGCGCTGGGGCGGCCGGCGCGGTTTGACATCGTCGACGTCGGGGCCGGGCGGGGGGAGCTGCTGGAGACGCTCCGGGGGCTGATCGGCGGTGAGTTCGCCGGCCGGGTGCGGCTGGTCGGGGTGGAGTTGGCGCCCCGGCCGGAACGGCTCGACGCCGCGATCGAGTGGCGGGCCGAGATGCCCGAGGAGATTGCCGGGCTGCTGGTGGCCACCGAGTGGCTGGACAACGTACCGCTGGATGCGGCCGACCTGGATGACCACGGGCGGCTGCGGAAGGTGCTTGTCGACCCGGTCAGCGGAGACGAGACGCTGGGCGAGCTGGTTGACGCGGCGGACCGGTTCTGGCTCGAGCGGTGGTGGCCGGAGGCCGGGCGGGTGGAGATCGGGTGGCCGCGGGACTCGGCGTGGGCCGAGGCTGTGCAGCGGGTGCGGAGGGGGTGTGCGCTGGCGGTGGACTACGGGCACCGGAAAGAGGCGCGGCCCGTCGGCGGGACCCTGACCGGATATCGGGGCGGGCGGCAGGTGCGGCCGGTGCCCGACGGCAGCTGTGACGTGACCGCGCATGTGGCGATCGACAGTGTGGCGGGCGCGGCCGGGACCGCGTACGAAATCGTCACCCAGCGCGAGGCGCTCAAAGCGCTCGGGGTCGACGGCGGCCGGCCGTCGTTGGATCTTGCTCGGGAGGATCCGGCCGAATACCTGAGGAGGCTGTCGGCGGCCGGGGCCGGGGCCGAGCTGATCGAGCCGGGCGGGCTCGGTGGGCACTGGTGGCTGCTGCACACCATCGGGATCGACGCGCGTGGGAGCATGCTGGGGTGACGCGTGAGATGACGGTCGGCACCGGCGCCGGGCTCGACACCGCCGACATGGTGCTCAACATCGGGCCGCAGCACCCGTCCACCCACGGCGTTCTGCGGCTCAAGCTGACGCTGGACGGTGAGCGGGTGGTGTCGTGCGAGCCGATCGTCGGCTACATGCACCGCGGCGCCGAGAAGCTGTTCGAGGTGCGCGACTACCGGCAGATCATCGTGCTGGCCAACCGGCACGACTGGCTGTCCGCGTTCTCCAACGAGCTCGGCGTGGTGCTCGCCGTCGAGCGGCTGATGGGCATCGAGGTTCCGGAGCGGGCGGTCTGGCTGCGGATGGCGCTGGCCGAGCTCAACCGGGTGCTCAACCACCTGATGTTCCTCGGCTCCTACCCGCTGGAGATCGGCGCGATCACGCCGATGTTCTACGCGTTCCGCGAGCGGGAGACGCTGCAGGCCATCATGGAGGAGGTCTCCGGGGGCCGCATGCACTTCATGTTCAACCGGGTCGGCGGCCTCAAGGAAGAAGTGCCGGCCGGGTGGACGCGGCGGGCCCGCGAGGCGATCGCGCTGGTCCGGTCGCGGATGCCCGACCTCGACCACCTGATCCGAAAAAACGACATCTTCCTCGCGCGCACGGTCGGCGTCGGGGTGCTCACCGCGGCCCAGGCCGCCGCCTACGGCGCCTCCGGGCCGGTGGCGCGGGCCAGCGGACTCGACATCGACCTGCGGCGGGACGAGCCCTATTTGGCGTACGACCAGTTGACCGTGCCCGTGGTGACAAGGAGCGCGGGGGACTGTCACTCGCGGTTCGAGGTGCTGCTCGACCAGGCGTACGTGTCGCTCGACCTGGCCGAGGAGTGCCTGGACCGGGTCGACACGATCTCGGGGCCGGTCAACGTGCGGCTGCCCAAGGTGGTCAAGGCGCCCGAGGGCCACACGTACGCGTGGACCGAGAACCCGCTCGGGATCAACGGCTACTACCTGGTGTCGCGCGGCGAGAAGACGCCGTGGCGGCTCAAGCTGCGCACGGCGTCCTATGCCAACGTGCAGGCGCTGGCCACGCTGATCCCAGGCTGCCTGGTGCCCGACCTGATCGCGATCCTCGGTTCGATGTTCTTCGTGGTCGGCGACATCGACAAATAGCCCTACCAGCGGCCATAGCCGTTGGGGTCGTAGCCCTGCACGTACCGCTCGTCGGCCCCGCGGTCGTAGCCGCCGCCGGACGACCGGTCGTACCCGCCGTAGGCCGCGAAGTCGGCCAGCGTGCCGACGTTGGTGTCGTTGGCGCTCGGGCGATGCCGGCGGGCCTTGTAGTTGGGGTCGCCGGTGACCTGGTCCTGCGCGTCGTAGGCGTCGTCCGAGGAGGCGTAACCGCCGTCGGCGTAGCCACTGCCGTCGTAGCCGTAGTCGTCGCCGCCGGACCCGTAGTTTTCGGCGCCGTAGTCGTTGTCGAAGCCCTCACCGTAGGTCGCGTTGTCGGCCCCGCCGGAAGGCCGCCCGTAGGTGTTGCCGCCCTGGATCGGGGCGGTACCGACCTGGGCCGAACCGACCTGGGGCGATCCGATCTGAGCTGAACCGACTGGGGCGCCGGCGCGGGCTCCTCCGCCGTACACGCCGGGCGCTTTGGGTCCGGAACCGCTGTTCATGCCGTGCGGGCCGTTCATGCCGTGCGGGCCACCGCCGGGGCCGCCCAGGCCGGGAGCGCCCGGCTCGGCGTAGCCGTTGCCGGCGTCGAAGTCGCCGTCGAGCGATTCCGACGATCGGCCGTATTGACCGCCGCCGCTCACGGGGCCGGGCCGCACGCCGGCCGCCGGCGCGGGTGGAATCGCGGCCGACCCGGCTCCGCCCCGCTGACGGGGAATGACCGGTCCGGAACGGCCGCCGGGAGCGCGTCCGCCAGTGCCCATCCCGGGACCACCCGGCCCGCCGGACCCGATGCCGGGACCGCCCGGGCCGCCCGGGCCGTTCGGACCACCCGGCCTCATGCCCGGACCATTCATGCCGCCCGGGCCCACACCAGGACCGTTCGGACCGCCGGGCCTGATCCCAGGACCGCTGAGACCCCCGGGAGCCATTCCTGGACCGGCCGGACTGCCGGGGTGCATGCCCGACCCGGGCGGCCGCGCACCGGGGGCCATGCCCACGCCGCCCGGAATGCCCGGGCGACCGACAGCACCCATCCCGGGGCCGCCTCGCTGGCCGCCGGTGGTCAGACCGGGCTGTTCGGAATCGCCCTGGTCGCCCCACCCGCCGTCACCCGGCGGCGGGACCGGGCGGACCGCGGCCGCGGCGGACGCGACCGGCACCGAGGCGCGCCCACCGCCGCTGCCGGCGGCGAAGGCCGGCGCGAAGTCTTCACCCGGGGCGGCGTCAAAGCCGTCGCCTTGGAAGCCGTCGCCGTCGTAGCCGCCGCCCTGGAAGCCGCCGCTGGGCTCGTCGTCGGGGGTGTAAGCGCCCGGCAGCATCGGTTCGTCGCGGAAGAAGTTGGACTGGTCGGGGCGCGCGCTCTGGGGCGGCCGGCCGCTCCTGCCCGGGCGGCCGAACTCGGCGCGCAGCTCGCGGCGGAGTTTGCGGACCTCTTCGGTGACGCGGTCTTCGACGTCCATGCGTTGCAGGGCCGGGTCGCTGCGGATCAGCACCGAGGCGCCGACCAGCACGACGCTGACCGCCAGCAGCAGCACGGCGAAGCGCGTCGAGCCCTGGCTGCCGCCGATCAGCACGACGGCGGCGGCGACCGGGGCAAGGCCCACGCCCGCCCAAATCAGGCCACGAAGTAGCCCGGCACTGTGTCCCGCGGTCGGTTCCCGGTCCGGCATGGGCGCTGATGTTACTCAGAGGACGCTTGCGGCGAAACGGGCAAGCGCCGGGCTTCAAATAGGTGAAAACCCGACGCTTGCCCTACAAAACGGTAGGTGAACAGCCGGGGTCAGCCGGCCGCCAGTGCACTGTCCGAGCTGAAGACCACGCCCACGCTCACCTTGCCGGTCTTGAGCGCGGTCTTGGTCAGCGGGCCGCCCGCGTCCAGGGACTGGAAGCTGCCGGCGTTGAACTTGTAGACGCTGACCAGGCCGGCCTGGCACTCCGGCCGCTGCGGGCACTCGGCCGGCCCGCCGAGGCTGGTCGCCGCGCCGGAGCACTTGGAGGCCAGGTCGGAGAGTGTCTTCACGCCGTACTTGTCGGCGAACCCGGTGGTGACGGCGAACGCGTTCTCGTCCTGCGCCTGAGAGGCCTGGCCGAAGACCAGCCCGGCCTTGTCACCGAGGGCCTTGAGATTGGTCACCGTGGTGGTGAGGTCGGACGAGGCCGGGGCCTTGCCGCCCTTGTCGTATTTGCCCTGGAGGAACGTGGCGAGGGTCGCCGCGTACTCCGGGACGATGTCGATCTGGCCCTTTTCCAGCGCGGGCTCGTAGAGCTCGCGGTTGCCGATCGTCTGCACCTTGACCTTGTAACCGGCCGCGGTCAGCGCCTGGGCGTAGAGCTCGCCGAGCGTGGCGCTCTCGCTGAAGTTGGCCGCGCCGACCGTGATGTTGCCGCCGGGGCCCTTCTGGATGCCGGCGGTGATGTTGTTGGCCGCCACGAAGTCGGCCGCCGCCTGCTTGGAGGACTTGCGGTCGACGTCGACCGCCTTGTTGAGGTCGATCAGCTTGGGCGTGTCGAGCGCCGCCGAGACCTTGTCGAGTGCCGCGATCAACTGCGGAGAGGACTTCTTCTTGTTGATCGCCGGAATCACGTTGTCGGTAGCTTGCTGGTTTTTGTCGTCGGTGAGGGCGACCAAACCGTCGCCGGCGACCGGGGCGCAGCCCGCGCCGCTCGCTGCCGACGGCGGTGCGGCTGTTCCGGAGGAGCCGGCGTTGCCACAACCGGCGAGTGAGACGACGGCCACCGTCGCAGTGGCGGCCATCAAAAGCAGGTGTCGACGCATACTGCCGCCTTCTGTGTCCCGGCGTGACCGACCTGGTCATGCCGCGTGTCCGACGGGCAGCCGAAGTGCGTGCCCGTATGTATGCCCTGAAACTTCTACCCGCTGGGTATGACAAGTTCGGGGAACGATGCAGGAGCGTTATCCGGCCAAGGCCGCCGCGGACGGCTTCCGGCGCCATGCCGAGCGTAGCGGACGGGGCGTGACCAGGCGTTGTACGCCCGCGAGGAGGATTTCGACGGCGAATGCGAGTAGCGCCACAACAATGCCGCCGCCGACGATCTCACCGCCCCCGACGTTGATGCCGAGGCCGAATCCGGCGCTGATGATCTCGCCGAGTCCGCCGCCGTTGACGAACGCGGCCAGCGCCGTCGTCGCCACCACCTGGACCGCCGCCGTGCGCAGCCCGGCCGCCAGGTAGGGGACGGCGAGCGGCAGTTCGACCCGCCACAGCACCTGCCGGCCGGACAGGCCCATGCCCTTGGCCGCCTCGAGGGTCTCCGGGTCGATGGAGCGCAGACCGGTGTGCGCGTTGGCCAGCAGCGGCGGCACGGCGAACACGGCCAGGGCCACGATGACCGGCGGCTTGCCGAAGCCGAGCGGGGTCAGCGGCAGGATCGTGAGCAGGGCCAGAGTCGGGATGGCCAGGGTGATGTTGGCGATCGAGATGGCCGGGCCACCGCCGCGCCCGCGGTGCCCGAACCACACGCCGAGCGGCCAGCCGATCGCGCAGGCGATCAGCACCGCCCAGAAAGTGATCTGCAGGTGCTCGACGAGCCGGTCGAACAGCCCGCCCGGATTGGTCCAGTTGAGCGGGTCGTTCAGCCAGACGATGCCCTGGTGGAAGTAGCTCATGACGTCCTCCTGCGAGCCCACGGGGTGAGCAACCGGCCGATCCCGGCCAGGACCAGATCGAGGGCGAGGGCCAGCGCGACGCAGAGAATCGTTCCGGTGAGGATCTCGGCCTTGTAGAAGTTGTTTCGGAAACCGCCGAGGATCAGCTCACCGAGGCCGCCCTTGCCGATCAGCGCGCCCACCGTGACCAGGGCCACGGTCGAGACCGTGGCCAGGCGCACCCCGGTGACGATGCTCGGGAGCGCGAGCGGCAGTTCGACGTGCCAGAGACGGCCCAACCGGCCGTAGCCCATGCCCAGCGCGGCATCCCTGACCTCGGCCGGAACCTGGGTGAGGCCGTTCAGCGCATTGCGGACGAGAACCAGCAGCGCGTAGAGCACCAGGGCGATGAGGACGGTGACGTCCGTCGTGGTGCCGATCAGCGGCGCGAGCACCGACAACAGGGCCAGCGATGGGATCGTGTAGAGGAAGCCGGAGAGTGCAAGAATCGGCCCGGTCAGCGGTTTGATCCAGTAGGCGACGATCGAGAGCGGCAACGCCACCACCAGTGCGACGATGACCGCCCGCCCGGTCATCCCGGCGTGGTACAGCAGTGCACTACGCAGGGTGTCGGCGTTGTCGTGGATGTACTGCCAGGAGAACCACGGATTTCCCGGCCCGTCATCGGCGGGTGCGGCGAGCGGCCGGACGGCCGGCAGGGCCCACAGGAAGGACATACGTGGACGCTACCGCGATCAACGAGGTGGGTGCTGACCGCAGCGCGGCCTCGATCACGCTGCAGGACGTCGGGAAGGTCTATCCCGACGGCACGGTCGCCGTCGGTGACTTCAGTCTCGAGATCCCGGCGGGCGAGCTCACGGTGCTGATCGGACCGTCCGGATGCGGCAAATCGACCATCCTGCGCATGATCAACCGGCTGATCGAGCCGTCCAAGGGGCAGATCCTGCTCGACGGGCGGAACATCCTCGATCAGGACCCGGTCGACCTGCGCCGGCACATCGGCTACGTGATCCAGAACGTCGGCCTGTTCCCGCACTACACGGTGCGCAAAAATGTCGCGACCGTGCCCACGTTGCGGGGGTGGGAGCGCCGCAGGGTCCGCGACCGGGTCGACGAGCTTCTCGACCTGGTCGGTCTCGATCCGGCCCGCTTCGGCGACCGCTATCCGCAGGAGCTCTCCGGCGGTCAGCGCCAGCGCGTCGGGGTGGCCCGGGCGCTCGCCGCCGACCCGGTCGTGCTGCTGATGGACGAGCCGTTCTCGGCCGTCGACCCGATCGTGCGGGGCCGACTGCAGGAGGAGTTCCTCAAACTGCAGGCCGAGGTACGCAAGACCATCGTCATGGTCACCCACGACATCGACGAGGCGGTTCGCCTGGGCGACCGGATCGCGGTGCTCGCCGAGGGCGGCAAGCTCCTGCAGTACGCCCCGCCGGCCGAACTTCTGAGCCGCCCGGCCTCGCCCGCGGTCAGTGATTTCGTCGGCACCGACCGTGGCGTCCGGCGACTGGCCGTGACCGCGGTACGCGATGCCATGCGGCCGATCGGCGAGGCCCAGCCGGCCGCCGGAGCGCCGACGGTCGACGAGGACGGGACGCTCTACGACGCGCTGTCGGCGATGCTCACCGCCGACTCGGCCGAGGTCGTGGTGGTCAAGGACGGAAACCCGGTCGGTGTCGTGTCGAGGAGCGCGATCTTCGACGTACCGAATGCGCAGGCGCAAGCGACCGTCTGAGAGTGACCGAACCGATGGTCCGGGGTGCCGCGGCGCCCCGGACCGCCGTGAATCAGCGTTTCCCGCGATAGCCACCGAGCGTGGCCAGGCCGACGATCCAGCCGACGAAAAGGCCGTAGCCGGCACCGTTGCCGGCCGCCTGAAACGCGCCGAGAAGCGACGGGTTCTTCAGGAACAGGGTGGTCAGCAGGGCGGCGAAGCCGCCGGCGAAGATGTACGCGCCCCAGCCCGCGAAGAACTGGCTGATCGTGCCGCGGGCCCGCGCCAACTGCGAGCCGGGCAACAGGAGCAGGAAGATCAGGGTCAGCACGACCAGCAGAATCGCCTTGAGGTCGCCGACGATGATCGTGCGCAGCGAGTCGTTGGAGTTGAACTCCCAGTGCGGCCAGGCGAGCAGGCGGAGGAACCAGCCACCGGCCGTGTTGGCGTTCGTGTTCTTGTTCGCCCAGTCGGAGTACCAGGGACTGCCGAAGACCAGGACGAGAATGAGTGCGGCCAGCGTGCCCGCACCCGGCGCGGATTTGTAACGGTTACCGAGAGCCATGGCCGGTAAATTCCCAGCCAGGCTCCTTTTTCAAACGACGCCGATAAATGCCCTTTTTGTTAGTGCTTCTGCAGGTAGTCGATAAAAGCGGCCCGCAGTAGCGGTTCCTGGTCGCCGTAGCCGTGCCCCTCGAGCTCGCGGTAGAGCGCGACCGCCTCGTCGATCGTCGGGCCGATCGAGTTGGGCGCGCCGTCCAGCTCGGCCGCCTCGTCCGAATCCGGCAGGTGCTTGAAGACCGACCAGAAGAAGCCGATGTCGTGGTGGTGCCGGGCCAGCGCGAAGGCGCGCTCGCGCAGCTCCTCGGTGGGCAGCGCGTCCAGCTCGGCGAAGCTCGGTGAGGTCATGACGGCAAGCATAGGGCCGCCCCCGCGGCCGTCAGCGGGAAGATCCCCAGGGTCCGTCGTCCCAGGGCTCGCTGCGGGCCGCGGTGGTCGTCGGCGTCCAGGTCTCCGGCAGGTCAGGCGTCCAGTTGGTGCCGTTGGTGGTCGGCGGCGAGTTCCAGCCGGCGCCTACTCCGGAACCGAACGGCCGCCCGTAGGTCTCGACGAGCCGGGTGACGATCAGGCCGGCGCCGAAGACGACGGCCGCGACCGCGAACAGCGCGATGTCGAAGTGCTTGCGGGTGGCATAGTCGAGGAACAGCGTCAGCCCGGCGACCGCGAACAGCGTGCCGAAGATGCCGCCGCGCCGACCGTACGCGCTGGTGCCGGCCAGCAGGGCGAGGCCGATGCCGATGCCGGTCCACTCCAGGCCGGTGCCCGGGACGATCGGGCGGGTGGCCTGCGCGGCGATCAGGGTGCCGGCGCCGACCGCGAAGACCGAGGAGAGAACCAGCGCACCGATCGCCGGAACCGCGGCGGCACCATCGCGGCGGCGGGCCGGGTCACCGGCCGGGCGCATGCGCCCGAGCCACCGGCGTACGGGCGGGACCGTGCCCAGCGCGCCACCGACCACGGCCAGCAGCGCGAAGCCACCGAAGAGGAAGAACGCCTGCCGGGACGGGTCGTAATCGCCCTGGACGGCGACCGGACCGACCCTCAGCTGGTCGAAGACGATCACCCCGAGTCCGGCCGCGAGGGTGGCCGCCCAGCCCGGCACGTGCAGCACGATGATCACGACACCGATCACCAGGCCACCCGCGGCGGCGATCAGCACCGCCGGAAGCATCGCCTTGAGCAGACCCTGATCGCCCTGCTCGGCGTACTGCAGGGAGGCGGCCAGCGCGATCGGGCCGATCGCGAGGTTGGGCACCGCGGCCCGCAGGGTGAGCCCGCCGCCCATCGTGAGCAGGCCGATCGCGGCTCCGGTGACCAGAAGTGTGTCGAGACCCGGCCGCTTCAGCGTGCTCGGGTCGAGACGGTAGAGAAGAAGGGCGAAGGCGGCCGCCGTGAGCAGCAGCACGACCTCCCAGCCGAGGTGGACGCCGAGCCGGTCCCGGCCCTCGTCCTCGATCTCGGCCGGGGCGACCGGCGCCACGCCGCCGGCGGCGTCGTCGGTGGTCTCGTCCATCATCTCGGCGGCCCGCCGCCGCTGCTCGGCGGCGGCAAGCGTATTGGCCCGGTACGCCGCCGGGTCGGACGGAGTCTCGTCGTACGCCATTTCGGCCGCCTCCCAGGGTGCGCCTCGGTGGGGTCCAGAGCGCACGCCGAACTTGGGGCTTGGGTAGCCCGTGCCCAGAGCATACGGATAGAAGCGGGCCTCAGTTCAAGGCCCAGAACTAGGTGATCAACGACGGCCGGACGGCCGATCCGAATCGTTCTCGTCCGTGCGGTCGGGGTCGGGCGGGACCCGGCAGGCCCGCTCCAGCCAGAGCGCGGCCCCGACCAGCAGCGCAGCCGCGATGAGGCCGCCGATCGCGGTCGGTCGGTCGTCGCGGGCGGCCTTGGTCGGCTCGAGCACCAGCCAGGCCAGCAGGCCGGCCGAGAACCCGGCCGACAGCGCACCGACCAGCGCCGACGCCTTCGCGAGTGCGACATAGCGGGCGACGGCCAGCGGGTCGACCCGGGGCGTGCCCGGCTTGCGCTGGATGCGGGCGCTCGTGTTCTGCGCGAGCAGGCCCTCGGCGACCGCGAGCACGGCCAGCACGATCACCGGCGACCACGGCAGCTGGGGCAACAGAGAATAGGAGAAGCTGAGCAGGAGCCAGCCGACCGCGGCGGCCGCGAGCGCCGCGACGATCAGCACCGAGACGCTGGTCGGACGCATCGACGGATCCGACTTGGGCGACTCCGGGTTGCTGCTCACGTCATCTCCGGTTGGCTAACGTCTTCTGCTCACGTCGACTCTAACGGGAGGTCTCCGCGCGGCTGCATCGCGGCGATCTCGTCGGCCAGCGCCGGCGCGTTGAGCAGGTCGGTGAGCCACCCGTGCCCGGGCAGCTGCCCGTAGGGCTGGATGTCGATCCACGGGCGAAGCACGAACGCGCGCTCGTGCGCCCGTGGGTGGGGCAGGACGAGCTCGGGCTCCTCGTGGATCACCGGCTGGTCGTCGGCGTCCCAGACCGCGATCACGTCGACGTCGAGCGTGCGCGGGCCGAACCGGCGCTCGGGATCGCGCACCCGGCCGGCCGCCGCCTCGCAGGCGTGCGCCCGCTCGAGCCAGTCGCGCGGGGCCGCCCCGGGATCGGTCGCCAGCAGCACCGCGTTGAGATAGGAGGGCTGGTCGGGGTCGCCCCAGGGCGGTGTCTCGTAGACCCCGCTGGCCAGCACCACGCTGTCGCCGAGCAGCTTGACGGCGAGCCGCAGGTTGGCGATGCGGTCGCCGAGGTTGCTGCCGATCGAGAGGACGGCCCGGCTCATCGAGACCCCCGTTCGCGGTCCTGGTCGAGGGTTCCGGCCTTGCTTGCGGTGTGGCTCCGGTCGCGGCGCAGGGTGACCGCCACGTCGGCGAAGTCGTGCGGGATCGGCGCCTGCGGTTTGTGGACGGTGACCTCGGCCGCGGCGACCCGCGGATCGGACAGGCAGGCCTCGGCCAGCCGGCCGGCCAGCGTCTCGATCAGGTTGACCGGCTCGCCGGTGATCACCGCGACCAGGCGCTCGGCCAGCTCGCCGTAGTGCACGGTGTCGGCCACGTCGTCGGTCGCCGCCGCCTTGTCCAGGTCGATCTCCAGGACGACGTCGACCACGAAATCCTGGCCCTGCTCGCGCTCGAAGTCGTAGACGCCGTGCCGGCCCCGCGCCCGCAGGCCGGTCAGCACAATCCGGTCGCTCACCGTCAGCCCCTCCATCCGTTCCCACCCACCTTGCCGTACGGGCGGGGCGGTTTGGCGCGCCTCACTCGTTCCGGTGCCGGCCGGCTCACTCTTCAGCACGCCCGGACGACCCGGAACGGTTCGATCGGCCAGTCTTGATCTTGGGTGCCCCGCTCGCCCGCCAGACCGCGAGCGCATCAGCGGTGGCCCGTACGTCGTGGACCCGGATGCCCCAGACGCCGGCCGCGGCCGCCAGGACCGAGGTCGCCAGCGTGGCCGCCTCGCGCTCGTCGACCGGCCGCGGAGTGGCGTCCGGTGCGGCCAGCAACCGGCCGAGATAGGTCTTGCGGCTGGCGGCGAAGAGGATCGGGAAGCCGAGGTCGATCAGGACGTCGAGATGCCTCGTGAGGGCCCAGTTGTGATCGGCGTTCTTGGCGAACCCGAGGCCCGGGTCGAGGACGATCCGTCCCGGGTCGACACCGCCGCCGACCGCCTCGTCGACCCGTTGCAGCAGCTCATCGCGTACGTCCTCGACGACGTTCCGATAGATCGCGAGCTCGTTCATGCGGCGCGAGTGTCCACGCCAGTGCATCAGGATCCACGGGCAGCCGGCGTCGGCCGCCACGCCCGCCATCGCCGGATCGGCCAGCCCCCCGGACACGTCATTGATCACAGTGGCGCCCGCGGTGAGCGCGGCGGCGGCGACCGACGCGCGGGTGGTGTCGATGCTCATGCGTACGCCCGCGGCCGCGAGCCCGGCGATCACCGGGACCACCCGGCCGGCCTCGGTGGCCGCGTCCACCCGCTCGGCGCCGGGCCGGGTCGACTCCCCGCCGACGTCCACGATGTCCGCCCCGCCCTGTTGCAGAGCTATGCCATGTTCGATGGCAGCATCCACGTCGGCGTATCGGCCGCCGTCGGAAAAAGAGTCCGGGGTGACGTTGAGGATCCCCATCACGACCGGGTGATCTTCTCTAACTGACTCGGCACCCATGAGCAGGGCATCCCTCGGCTTAGTCGTCACGGAAGGAGGGTACGGGGACCATGTCATTCGAACATGTGTACGATACGTCGTGACTCATTTTCATCCACGCCTTTACCTTGCGTAACGAATCAGACGCTTGTAGCTAAGAAGTACGGGCCGTACTCTTCGGAACTGCGGCATCATGAAGGAACCGAAGAGAGCAGACGAGCATGGCACGCCCGCAACCGCTCACTCGACGCGGTGAGCTGGAAGTAGCACGATATGGGCGACGCCGTGAGGCTTCACAACTGCAGCGTGTCCGGCACCCCCTAACCGGGCACGGGGAGGTTTACCAATGATCGCCACCGAGCTCACCGCTTACGCCTTCACGGCGTTCCCGCACGGTACGCTCGCCGCAGCGACGCCCACCGGCATCAACACCACGGGCGTCGTCACTTTCTTCGCCAAGAACATCGCCCCGATCCTTCTGGCCGTCCTAGGTGTCATCTTCATCGGACGCGCCAGCCGGGGCGAGATCTCCAAGGTGCTCACCAGCTCCGCGATCGCCATCGTCGGCCTCGCGTTCATTGCCGGTGCGGCGACACTGTTCTTCCTCGGCGACTATCTCGTCAAGCTGATCTTCAACTGAGATGCGCCTCCGGACCGACGACGACATCTATCGGGCGCGCCTCGTTTACCTGGGGCCGCCCGGTTACACCCTGCCCATGCACCTGCCGTACGCGCAGTACGGCCTCTTCGTGGTGCTGGTGCCACTGTTCTGGTTCATCCACTACCTGATCACGTTCCAGTTCGATCCGTTCCCGGCCTGGGAGATCGCGCTGGCCATGGTCACGACGTCGTACATCTTCCGGCACGTGGATCCGGACCGGCCGGCCCGCATGGTCATCCGCACCGCGTTCACCGATTGGCGCCGCACCCGTGAGCCCACGGTCGAGCAGCGCGATCCGAGACTTGTCGCCACTCGCATCCGGGTTCGGGAGGAGTTGGTATGACCAGTTCAGCGGTGCTCTCCTTCGGGGCCGGCGCATGACCGAATCCTTCCCGCACGGGCATCCCCGGGCGGATGCCCTTGACTCCGGCAGGCAGAGTAACGGTATGCGTTCGGACAATTACTCTCCGCTTGATTCCGACGAGCCGGTCGACGAATTCGTCACCGCGCCCGGAGACGGCGCGGTGGGTGTTTTCCAGGCGCCGCAGCCGGTGCGGCCACGCAGCGCGGCCGTCGACACGACGTTGGACATCGACTCACCGTTCCTCGACCTGTTCGGAGGGACGCCGACGCCGGTGTCGTCGTCCCCGGGGCCGGGGGCGGCCGCCACAGCGCCGCCCGAGTCCGATTCTGATCTCGACTTCGGATTCGAGTTCGGGGAGCCGGGCGACCAGTCGGCGGGGCCTGGGTCGCCCTTTGACGCGCCATCGGCGCCAGCCTTCGGCGGGCGGTCTTTCGACGCACCGCCCGCTGGTGACACACGGCCCGCGCGGACCTTCGACGCGCCGCGCGAACGGGCCTTTGACTCGCCGCCCGGGCGATCCTTCGACACGCCGCCCGGGCACGCCTTTGACTCGCCGCCGGGGCAGGTCTTCGACTCACCGCCCGGTGTGGAGACGTCGCCGGGGTTTGAGCCGCCTGTTTTTGAGGCACCCCACGGTTCGTCCTTTGACGCGCCACCTTCGTCTGCGTCGCGCTCGTCTGCGGAGCCCTCGTCCGCGCTGCCTTCGCTTGCGCCGACTTCCGCTCCGCCCGCGTCCGCTGGGCCGACATCTACTCGGCCCACCTCTGCGCCTCCGGCGGCCGCTCGACCGACATCTGCCCCGCCAGCGGCTGGTCAACCGGCATCCGCGCGGTCCGCATCCGCGCCGTCGGCATCCGCGGCACCAGCGTCCGCTCGACCGGCATCCGCGCCGCCAGCAGCTGGCCAACCGGCATCGATGCCGTTCGCGTCCGCGCCACCGGCATCAGCCGGGCCGGCATCCGGGCCGCCCATGTCCGCCCGGCCGACGTCCGCGCCGCCGGGCGACGCTGGGCCGACATCCGCGCTGCCCGCAGCCGCCCGGCCGACATCCGCGCCGCCCGCGTCCGCCCGGCCGACATCCGCGCCGCCGGGCGACGCTGAGCCGACATCCGCGCTGCCCGCAGCCGCCCGGCCGACATCCGCGCCGCCCGCGTCCGGGCGGCCGACACCCGCGCCACCGGGCGCCGCCCGGCCGACATCTACGCCACCAGCATCTGCGCCGCCGACGTTCGCCCGGCCGGCATCTGCGTCTGCCCTGCCTGCGCCTGTGCCGCCTGCTTCGGCGCCTCCATTTGCCGGGGGCGGCCCAGGTGCGACGCCGCCCGCGCCGGACGAGATCGACTTCACGCGGGCTCCCGCCGGGCCGCGGGCCGACTACTTCACCGAGCCGGGAGCCTCCGCGTTCACGGCGCCGGGAGCCTCCGCGCCCGGCAGCGGGGACTGGCCCGACTTCGACGACTGGCCGGCTACGCCGACGCAGCCCCCGGGCGAGCAGGCGCCGCGGTGGCCGGCGGCGGGACTGCCCTCCGCGCGTACGAGAATGGAGCCGGAAGCGGCAGCGCCCGGCGTGACCACGATGTCGGCCGCGCCCGCGGCCTATGCCGCGCCGATGCGCAGCGAGGCCGAGTCGGCGCTGGTCCCGGCGACCGAGAAGCGGCCGGCCAAGCGCAAGGAGAAGGCCCCGGCCAAGCGCAAGGAGAAGAAGGCCGAGCCGCGGAACCTGCCGGTGCGCCCGCGCCCGCAGGACGTCAAGCCGCTGCGGCCCAACAAGATCAAGTTCAGCGACCGCGACCCGGCCATGGAGCTGGCCATCAGCGAGATCGCCGGGCACCTGACCTTCACCCAGAGCACGGTCACGGCCTGGTACTACCTGCCCGAGGTCCGATGGGCCTTCCGGCCCGACGCGGAACGCGAGGCGCTGCTCAGCGCCATCTCCGAGCAGTACGCGGGCCTGGCCGGGTTCCGACTGCATCTACGCCGCACCAACCGGCCGTTCCCGGCCGACGAATGGGCGCGGACGGTCGACTCGTTCACCGCCAAACCGCTGCCCGACGTGCAGGGCGGCACCTCGTGGTCCGATCACCTGGTCGCGGCCCAGCGGCACCTGCTCTCGGTCAACCACGCCGAAGGCCAGACCTATCTGGGTGTCACGTTTGCCCGCCGATCGCTGGGCGACACGTTCTCCGAGCGCATCCTGCGGGTCTTCGGACGCGGCACATCGGACGGTGAGCGCCGCAAACTCGGGCGCACGGTCGAGCAGTTCGACGAGGTGCTCAACGCGTTCGGCATGCGCGGGCGGCGGGTCACCCCGGCCGAGCTGGAATGGCTGCTCTACCGCTCGGTCGCGCTGTGCATGGCGCCGCCGAGCATGCTCTCGCCGATCTCCAACGGGCACTGGGAGACCGGTGACCTGCTGGCGCTGACCGAGCAGGTGGAGCGCTACCGGACGCCGTACGGGTCGACGGTCAAGCTGGTCAACCGGATGACCGGCGAGGAACGGCACGTCGCCGTGCTCTCGGTCGGCCGGATGGAACCGCTCGAGATCCCCGAAAAACACGAGCCGTGGCTGCACTTCCACGAGCGTCTGCCCTGGCCGATGGAGATCTCCTCGCGCCTCGACATCCTCGGATCGAACAGCTCGTTCAAAAACCTCGAACACCGGCTCCGGATGATCCGGTCGCAGCAGCTCGACTACGCGGAGCACGGCATCGACGCCCCGCCCGAGCTGGAGCGCCTCGCCAAACGGGCGCTCGTGATCGGCGACGAGATGACCACCGGCCTGCCGGTCGAATCGGCCCGCGCCCACGGCTGGCACCGGATCGCGGTCGGCGGCGCCACCCGCGAAGAATGCCTGGAACGGGCCCGGCGACTCATCCAGCTGTACTCGCGCGAACTGCGGATCTCACTGCAACACCCCAAGAACCAGGACCAGCTGGCCCGGGAATTCATCCCGGGCGAGCCGATCGCCAACACCGGATACGTACGCCGGATGCCGGTCAAACTGCTGGCCGCGGCGCTGCCCCAGGCCGCGTCCACGGTCGGCGACCGGCGGGGCGACCTGATCGGGCGTACGTCCGGAACCTGCCGGCGTCCCGTCTTCCTCGACCTGCACTTCCCGATGGAGGTACGCGAGCGTTCCGGCCTCGGCGTGTTCGTCGCCGAGCCGGGCGGCGGCAAGTCGACGCTGATGGGCGCGCTCGGCTACCTCAACGCCCGCCGGGGCGTCCAGGTGACGCTGCTCGACCCGTCCGGGCCACTGGCCCGGCTGTGCCAGATGCCGGAGCTGCGGCCCTACAGTCGCGTCTTGAATCTGACCGGTTCGGAACAGGGAACGCTCGCGCCGTACGCACTGATCCCGACGCCGATCCGCACCGAGTTCCCGACTGGCCCCGGCGGGGACCGCGAGTACGAGATCGCGGTCTCGAACGCCCGGGCCGAACGGCGCATGCTCGTTCAGGACATCTGCTCGATGCTGGTCCCGCCGCAGGTGGCCAAGGAGGCGTCGACCGCGACGCTGCTGCGGCACGCCGTGCGCCAGGTCCCGGCCGAGGAGACGTCGACCCTCGACGACGTGGTCCGCACCCTGCAACAGGTGGACGACGACGAGGGCAAGGAACTGGCCAACCTGCTGCTCGACACGGCCGAAATGCCGCTCGCGCTGCTGTTCTTCGGCTCGCCACCACAACACCTCCTCGGCGCCGACGCGGCCCTCACCGTGATCACGATGGCCGGCCTGCGCCTACCCGACCTCAAGATCGAACGCGAGTACTGGTCGGCCGAGGAATCGCTGGCCCTGCCGATGCTGCACACGGCCCACCGGCTCGCCGTACGCCGCTGCTACGGCGGCTCGATGTCATCCCGCAAAATGGTCGGCCTGGACGAGGCGCACTTCATGGAGGGCTGGCGCTCCGGCCGCTCATTCCTGGTGCGGCTCGCCCGCGACTCCCGCAAGTGGAACCTGGCCGCCCTGGTCGCCTCACAGAACCCGCGCGACATCCTCGGTCTCGACGTGCAAAACCTGGTCTCCACGGTCTTCGTGGGCCGGATCGCCGAAGACCAGGAGATCGCGTCAGAAGCCCTGCGGCTGCTCCGGGTGCCGGTCCACGACGGGTACGAGGCGACGCTGGCCTCGCTGTCCCAGATCGACACGTCCTCGGCCAGCCGGCTGGGCTTCCGCGAGTTCGTAATGCGGGACGTGGACGGGCGCGTGCAGAAAGTCCGGGTCGACGTGTCATACGTCGAAGGCCTCCTGGACCATCTCGACACGACGCCGACGACGGTTAAGGCAGCACCGACGGCCATCTCGATGACGTCGTCCGACATGGAGGATTGACATGGTGCGGCGGGCGTTGGCGCTGGTGATGACGATGCTCGTCACGGTGGTGGCGTCGATCGCTTGGGCGGTGGCCGCCCCACCCGCTTCGGCGGCGCCGATCGAGGGGCCGCTGCGGGCGCCAGGCGGGGCTTGCAGCACCGACGAGTGGAAACAGGACTTCAAGTCTTGCGTCAGTCGACTCGCCGAGGTTGGTTCGGACCGCGCCCAGTGTCTGCAGCCGCCTACCCCGAATACGCCAGACTCCGGTCTCGCGGGGTGGTTTGCTGATAGGCCGGCTTCGTCGGACCCGAAGAACAGCTTCCCCGGCATTTACAGCGACTATGGATACGCTGGGTATAGCTACACCACATATGACCTGGACGGTGGCTGCGCTTCGACCTTGGTTGATCCCGACGTCAAGTTGGAGACGACGGTCTCCAACGGCGAATTCATGATTGCTACGGCGATCATCGGCGCCTCCAACGCTTTGCGGGAGAAGGCGTGGGACCCGAAGTCGCTGTGGGGTTGGGCGGACCCACTGGTCGATCAGGCTACGAAAGCCGTGTACCAGAAAGTCTTCACTGTCTTCGGTGTCATCACTCTGGCAATCGTCGGTCTCTACCTCCTTTGGCGATCGCGCCAGGCAGAGATGGGTGCCGCTACAACCACTGCAGGATGGGCGATTCTTGTCATGGTCGCCGTTACTGCAATCGCAGCTTGGCCCGTCCGATCGGCGAACCTAGCCGACAACACCCTGATCACATCCCTCGGCGTGGTGCACGATGCCGTCGGCCCTCGACCAGAGGCACCCCCGAAGGGCTGTGCCCTGGGCGGCAACGCTTGCGTCGACAATCGGCCGCCAGCCGTTCGCGCGAGTGACACGGCGACCGAGACAATGCTCTACCGGAACTGGTTGCGGGGCCTTCTCGGATCAGCCGACAGTGTGACCGCACAGAAATATGGAATGGCGCTCTATGACGCCCACTCGCTCACTTGGGATGAACAGCAGAGGATCCGCCAGAATCCGGCAACCCGCGACGGCATCCTGAACGGCAAGAAGGAGCAGTGGGAGAAGGTCGCCGAGCAGATCAAGGTCGAAGACCCGGAGGCCTACGAGTACCTGCGAGGCAACAACGGCATGGATCGGATCGGCGCGGGCTTCATCGCGATGCTCGCATCGTTCATGTTCGCGATGTTCGACCTCACAGCGTCGGTGCTGGTGCTGCTCGGTTTCTTGATCTTCCGATGGGCCGTGATCGCGGCGCCGATCCTCGGCACGGTCGGACTCCTTCGACCAGCCAGCTCAGGAATTCGCCGACTCGGCAACGCTGTCGTTGCGGCGATCTTCAACATCGCGATCTTCGGAACCGGCGCGGCAATCTACCTTTTCGCGGTTGACCTGATCATGAATACGGCGAGCCTTCCAGGGTGGCTACAGGTCGTGCTCGTCTGGCTGTGCGGTGTCGTTGGCTGGCTACTGCTGCGACCTTATAGGCGAATCACCCAGCTGGGCGGTAAAGACGGCACCGCCGCGATCGTCACGGCCGGCTCCTGGCACCGAAACTTCTTCCGCGATATGCGTACAGCAGCCAAGCTCGATGTGGCCGAGGGTGGCGGCACCCGCGAGCCGGTCATCAGCCGTGGTGGCCGCACCGTCTACGCGGACCAAAGCAATCTGCGGCCCGAGGCACGCCTGGAGGATCCCTCGCACAACGCCGTGGGTCGGCGCGAACTGGAACCCGCTACGACCGGTGGTCGGCCCGCACTGCCGGCACAGACGCGCCCGGACGGCAAGGAGAGCGTCCACGAGGAACAGCGCCGCGACAGCGACCGGCGCGGTCTCCCCGGCCCTGTTCGACGACGTGGGTCTTCGCCGGCCTGGACCGAGCCGGACGTGGCCCAGCAGCCAGCGTCCTACGCGATCTATCGCCCGGAAACCGGATCGACCAGCAACGAGCCCTCCACGCCGCGGGTGCGTTCCGAGGCAAGGTGATCTAGATGCCTCGGACAATGGAGCTTGGCCTCAACAGGATCTTTCGATCGCGATGGGGCGTGGCGATTGTTCTTGTCGTCATCGTGTTTGCGGTGATCGGGCTCGGGCGGCTCTTCTCCAGCGGAAAGGACGACAATCCGGTGGTCGGTGGCGCTCCGCCGGCGACCGTGGCCAGTGTCAATCCGTCGGACGACGACGGAGACATCTCCTCCGAGGCACCGCCGACTCCGTCGACCGGCCCCGGCAAGGCACAACCCGAGGCCGTCGCCTATGCATTCGCGTCGGCGTGGGTCGATAAGAAGGTGTCGGCCAAGACCTGGCGCGACCAACTGCTGCCGAACTCGACCCAGAAGCTGGCCGACGAGCTGAAGGGTGTCGACCCAGCAAGCGTTCCGGCTGACCGGCTGGTCGGGCGGCCCAGCGTGGCCGCAGTCAACTCGGATCTTGTCACTGCTGTAGTCACCATGGATTCGGGCAAGCTCAGCCTTCGCCTTACCGCTCCGGAAGGGCAGTGGCTGGTCGACGCCATCGACTGGGATCCCGCATGAGCCTGCCGCGACCGCGACCGGTGGTCGCGCTGGTCGCCGTGGTGGCGACGCTCGCCCTGCTCTGCTGCGGCGGAAGCCTGACCGCACTGGTCTACAGCTTCTACGGCCAGAAGCAGAACGACAACCAGCTGAACCTGTCCGGTGGTTGTGGCCAGGGCGGCCCGATCAATCCGGATGCGAAGTTGCCGAGCATCCACGACTACGGTCCGGCTCAGATCCGCAACGCGGCGATCATCATCAACGTGGGGGCCAAACTCAAGTTGCCGCCCCGTGCGTGGGTGATCGCGGTCGCTACTGCGATGCAGGAGTCCGGCCTGACCAACCTGGGCGACCTCGGCAAGAACAACGACCATGACTCGCTCGGCCTCTTCCAGCAACGTCCGAGCACCGGCTGGGGCTCTCCGGCTCAGGTCAAGGACCCGGTCTACGCGAGCACGAAGTTCTATCAGAAGCTGAAGACCATCTCGGGATGGCAGAATCTGCCGCTGACCGAGGCCGCTCAGAAAGTGCAGGTCAGCGCCTATCCGGATGCCTACGCCAAGCACGAGCCGGTGGCCACGCAGATCGTGAACATGCTTGCCCACGGCGCGGCCAACGCGGTCGGCAATTCACTGGCCATGGTCTGCGCGCAGGCTGGCCAGATCGCCGCGTCGGGCTGGACGGTGCCGGTTAAAGGCGCAACCGTGGGCGACCGGTTCCAAACACCCCAACGGCCCACTCACAACGGTGTCGACTTGATCGTCGACCGGTACACCCCGATCATGGCCGCGTCGAGCGGCGTCGTCTCTCGCGTCAAGTGCGACCCGGACTTCCGCGGGCGCTTCTCGTGCAATCAGGACGGTTACGTCGGCAAGGGCGGATGCGGCTGGATGGTCGAGATCCAGCACGCCGGCAACGTCATGACCCGGTATTGCCACATGGTCCGGCCTCCCGAGGTGAAGGTCGGTCAGGTCGTGAAGGCGGGCCAGGTTCTCGGCCAGGTCGGCATGAGCGGCAACGCGTCGGGTCCGCACCTTCACTTCGAGGTGCATTTGAACAATGATCGGTCGAGTGCCGGTGCGACCGACCCGGTAGCGTTTATGAAAAAACAGGGAGCCCCGTTGGGAGGTGCCGGATGAACGGCGAATCGCTTCCGGATCCGTTCGCTGGGCACTCGGAGTGGGCGCCCGAGCCGCCCCGGCCGGTCGTGCCTACACCGGCCACGATGGGCGGGCAACTACGAGGCCGACGGGTCATTGTCGGCCTGCCCGGGCATGGTTGGCGCGGAGACCTGCGGGCCGACGAGAAAGTGGTCCAGGGCAGCCGCACCTATGTGCCGGTGATGTCGGAGGGCGAGTGGTATCGCGCCGAAGCCGAACAGACCGAAGTCTTCGCACCGTTGGTGCCGGTGGAGCGGGTGTGGGTCGAGGAATACGGCATGGCCGGCGCAATCGCGTCGAGCCCCGACGTGATGTCGCGTCTGGTCTCCCTTGACGAGCCACCGCGTCGCGAGCCGGTGGCGTCGCTTGATGCCGGCTCGTTCACCGGTCGCCGCGTTGTGCAATTGCTGGAGGACGGCGGCGAGCGACGGGACCTGCGCGCTGTGACCGAGCTTCACACGAATCAGGACGGCGACATCTGCGCACGGGTAGCGCACGAGCTCGATTGGTATCGGTGGGGATGGAGCGGACGCGCTCCGAAGACTCTAGAAGTGCCCGTTCACCTGCTCTGGATCGAGTGAACGACTATGAGAGCGCTGAGGCGCCGCAGACTCGCCATCCGTCTTGATCGACGACCTTGAAGGTCCAGGAGTTCGACTGCCGGCCGGACTGATCGGCCAGCGTCTTGATGAGGTCGGTTGTCACGGTCCCCTGGGAGCCACTAGTCGAGACTGTAAAGGTTGACCACGTAACACGGATCCCTACCGAAAACTGCTTCTCCCGCGACTCAATGTCGTTCCGGTAAGCCGCGATCGCGGCGAAATCTCCCCCGGTCTTGCACTGATAGAGCGAGGCGCGTTGGTCGTCTCGATTGACGAGGTATGCGCGAAGGAAGTTGTCGACGACGGCGTCGGGGGCTGAGCGTTCGATCTTCGTCGAGTCGTTGTAGAGGAGGGCCACGATGCCGGCCCCGCCCAAGCACAGCAACGCCACAACCCCGCCGATCACCGCCACCCACAGCCGGGCCCGGGATCTCTTCGGCGGCGGCGCGCCGGTTCCCGGTCCCACCGCCGGCGGGGGGATCTGTCCGGTTGAGGGCTCCTGCGGCTGCACACATACGACAGTAGTGCCTTCGTCCCAGTCCGGCGCGAAAGGACCTGTGGACCGGTAGCGCGATGCCAGGCCCGGTCTGGGATAGGTTTTATCCGCACACAGGAGGTGAGAGCGGTGGCGGATTCGGCTCTGCGGGTCCAGCAGGCTGCGGCTCTGCACCGGCAGGCGACGGCGGTTGTGGATGCGGCGTCGGTGGCGCTTGAGGGTGACTCGGCGGGTGCCCCCTCTGACCCGTTGGAGCAGCACCGGCTCGCCGAGGAGTTGCGTTCCGCGGCGGCTGCGCTCACGCCTGGCTGGCTCGGCGCCGAGTTGGCTGCTCAGTCGCCGCAGGCGCCGCTGGGTGGCGCCTTTCCGCCCCAGTTTGTACGCCTCGGCATCGCCCAGCCTTTCGACGACGCCCGTTTCCCGGCCGTTGTTCCACTGCTCGGCACCGGTCATCTGACCGTCGATCAGAATGTCACCGACTCTCGTGTTTTTGGCCTTCTCCGGTCGCTTCTGCTGCGTCTGCTTGCCGCCGCTCCTCCCGGTTCGCTGCTCGTCAGGGCGGTTGACGGTGTCGGTGGCGGCTCGGTGTTTCTGCCGTTCGCCGATCTGGCCGATGCCGGGCTGATGTCGCCGCCCGCGACTGACCGGCCTGGTCTGCGTGACGTGCTTGCCGAGGCCGAGAAGTGGCTGCGTCCCGGTCGGAGTGGCCCGACCAGGCGGGGGCGGCGCGATCGCATGATGCTTGTCGTCATCGCCAGCCTGCCCCCGATGATCGAGGGTGAGGAGCTCAACCGGATCGCCGCGATCGCCCAGCAGGGCCCCGAGTCGGGCCTTCATCTGATTGTCGCCGGCTGGCCGCCGCCTCCGTTGACCGCGGAGACGACTCAGGCGCCGCTTCCGCGCACCACTTCGGTGTCGTTGCGCCAGGAGTACGCGGTGATCGGCGACCCGCCCGGCAGTTCGTACGGTTCGATCCCGGAGGCGAAGTGGCTGAACGCCCCGGTTTATCTGGATGACGATCCCCCGCCGTACCTGATTGATGGTGTTTGCCGCGAGCTGGCGGCGCATTCCGCCGCGAGTTCCCAGGTGGCCCTGGCCGATCTTCTGCCGGAGGCTTCGGAGCCGTTCTGCGCCGGTGACGCGGCTGACGGGCTCGGCACTGTGGTCGGTCATGACGGCGATACCCCGCTGGTGCTGCGGTTCAACGATCTGACCCCGCACTGGATGGTCGGCGGGCGGTCCGGCGCCGGCAAGACCGCCTTCATCATCAACGTCCTGTACGGGTTGGGCGCGCGTTACAGCCCGGCCGAGTTGGCCCTCTACCTGCTCGATTTCAAGGAGGGCGTGTCGTTCGCCGAGTTTGTGCCGACTCGGCGGGACCGCACCTGGCTGCCGCATGCGCGGGCGGTCGGTGTCGAGTCCGACCGGGAGTACGGCTTGGCCGTGCTCCGTGAGCTGGACGCCGAGATGACCCGCCGTTCGGTGGCTTACAAGCGGGCCGGCGTGACCCGTTTCGCTGATCTTCGGGCTTTCGTCAAGGAGGAGGGTAACGGCCGGCCGCTGCCACGCATCCTGTGTGTCATCGACGAGTTTCAGGTGCTGTTGGCCGGTAACGACCCGACGGCCGCCGAGGCGGTGGGCCTGCTCGAGTCGCTGGCGCGGACGGGCCGGTCGTACGGCATTCATCTGATCCTGGCCAGCCAGACTGTGCTCGGTGTGGAGGCGCTCTACACCAAACGCGATTCGATTTTCGGCCAGTTCCCGGTGCGGATTGCCCTGCCGGGTGGCGGTGACGTGCTGGAGCCGACCAATGACGCGGCGGCTGGGCTGCCTCTGGGCACCGCGGTGGTCAATACGGCCGGCGGTCTGGGTGGGCCGCGGGGCGCCACTCGCGGGCACGAGCGCGTGGTCCGTTTTCCCGACCCGCATGCCGACCGTCGGGTGCTCAACGATCTGCGGCACCGCCTGTGGGGTGCCCGCGACCCCGAGGCTCTGCCGCCGCGCATTTTCGCCGGCTACGCCCATCAGCATCTGGCCGACGACCCGACTTATCGTGCCGCGCTGGCCGGTCGCAGTTCCCGTCCGGCCGCTCTGGTCGGCCGGGTGATCGATGTCAATCTGACGACGGCCGCCTTCCCGCTCGACTCGTCTCCCGGACGCCACCTGGCGATCTTCGGTTCGCAGGCGTCCGGTTCCGAGGTGCTCGACGCCGCCGCGCGGAGCGTGGCCGCGTTCCATCCTCCGCGCACCGCCCGTTTCGTCATCGCATCGCTGGTCGCCGAGGGTGACGATCTGGCCCGGGCGCTGGCCGATGAGATCGCCCACCGGCAGGAGGTCGCGGTGGTCGACGCGGCCGGGCTGGCCGCCGAGATGGATCTCGACCGTCCGGGCTACCGCGTGGTCTTCGGCATGGACGCGATCGCCTCCGGCTCGCTGCCGGGTCTGCGGCAGTTGCTGCGCGACGGCCCGGGCCGCGGTGTCCACCTGCTGTCCTGGTGGCGGGGCCTGCGCCGGTTCAGCGAGGAGACCGGGGGAAGCACCGGCCGGGAGGACGTGGCGGGTCTGCTCTTCCTCAACGTGCCTCAGGCCGACGTGCAGCTCATGCTCAACCGCACGATCGACTGGCAGCCGCGCCCCAACCGGGCGCTGTTGCACGACCGGCACTCCGACCGCACGGTCACTATCGTCCCGTTCCTCCAGCCCGAGGGTGACGACCAGTGACCGACGCGTGGCACGACATCTGTTGGGGCGGGAGGAGGGCGCCGTGACCGATCAGCAGCAGGAGCGGGATGCCGCCACCGAGGCCTCCATCCCGGTTCAGGCCACGCCGCCGGCTCCCGGGCCGTGGGCCGACTATCTGGCCGCGGCCCAGAGACTGGACGCGGTTCGCCGGGCGGCCAGTGCGGCCGCCGGCGAGCAGCAGGCGACCGTCGCGGCCGCGCAGCAGGAGCTGGGCGGTGTGCGGGCGCGGCTTGCCCCGCAGCGGGCGAGGCTGGTGCGCGACTTCGGCGTACCGGAAACTGAGCTGACGCCGCAGCCGGCGGAGATCGCCTCGGCGCGGCAGGCGGTGGCCGGCGGAGCGGCCGCCGCGCTGGCCGCGCTTCGTCAGGCGAGGGGCACCGCCGACGCCGCGGATGCCGCGATCATCGGGCCGGGGCCCGGGCCGACTCGGCCGTGGCGCCCGTGGGCCCGCAACCTGCTGGTCTACGGCCCGTTCGCGGTGACCGTCCTGATCGTGCAGTTCGCGCTCTATCTGGTCGCGCCGCAGGGTTCGGTGCCCAAGCTGGCCCTGCTCTGCGGGCTGAGCCTGCCGGTGTTCGCCTTCGGGCTCGGCTGGGTGACCATCGGCTTCGTCTGGGGCGGCGACGGCAAGGTCGACCGCACTCCGATCGCCGGGGCCATCGCGTGTTTCACTCCCGTCCTGCTGACCTGCATGGGTGTCGGAGTTCTGGCGTTGTTCAGATAGGGGCGAGAGGAGCGGCGATGGCAAACGTCGAAGAGGTCAAGGCGCACGTGGCCGCCTCGGTGGACGGCGCGGGCCGGGCGGTGACCGGCATCCAGCAGATCACCGATCAGCTGGACGACGCGCTGGCCCTGCTGCGGATGACCGCGATCGGCTCCTTCCACCCGTCGGTGGCCAACGCGATCGCCCAGCTCGAGCAGGCCCGCACCCGGCTCGACGAGGCGACCCAGCTGACCCGTGCGGCCATGGACGCCGCCAACAACTTCCGCACAGTCATCTGAAGCGACGCCAGGCGGGGCATTCACGGCAGCGCGGCCGTCAGGTCGACCTCGATCAGCTGGTCGCGGTAGCCCAGTGACGCGACGCCGAGCAGTGTGCTCGCCGTGGTGAAGGCCGGCGCGAGCGCCGACCCGGTGAGCCGCTGCCAGACGCCGGCGAGCACACCGCTGTCGGGGCTCACCACATAGATGATCGAGCGGACCACATCGGACGGTGACGCACCGGCCGCCTCGAGCACAGCGAGGCAGTTGGCGATCACCTGGTCGGTCTGGGCGTCGAAGTCGCCGGGCTCGCCGACGACTTGGCCGTCGAGGTCGAGCGGGCACTGGCCGGCCAGGTGCGCGAGCCGCCCGGCCGAGCTGATCGTGACGTGGCTGTAGCCGGCGGGCTGGTGGACGGTCGGCGGGTTCGTCTTCGTAAGCACGAGGGCCAGTATTCCGGTGAGCGGCCGGGACGGACACCGTGTTAACCGAACCATCCGGGCACGTCGACGGGAAATCCGGTCGCGGGCACGACCGTACGCAAAGAAGCCTCGACCACCGCGAGTCGCTCCGCCCCCAGTTTCTCCGCCCAGCCCGCGCGCAGTTGATCGAAGATCTCGGCCGCCTGCACGAGCGAGTCGACGCCGCGCGGCGTCAGCCGGATCAGCTTGCGCCGGGCGTCGGCCGGATCGTCGACCCGCTCGGCATAGCCGAGCCCTTCGAGCCGGTCGACCGTCTTCCCGGCCGCCTGCTTGGAGACGCCGAGCCGCCGCCCGACCTCGCTGGCCGTGGCCCCGTGCACGCCGATCGCCTGCATCGCGAACCCGTAGGCCGGCCGCACGTCGGGATGGCCGCGCCGGGCCAGTTCGGCGTGCAGGTCGTCGATGAGCGCCCGGAACCCGGCGAACAGCAGCAACGGCAGCTCGAAGCCCTGAGTCAACGAAAACCCCCTTGGCAGATTCGACAACCTGGTTTACGTTCTAGGAACGACAACCAGGTTGACCAGTTTACCGGAGGGATCATGTTCCGCACGCACACCGTCGACTCCGCCCCGGCCGCGTCGCGTCCGCTGATGGAGTCGACCATCGCCCAGTTCGGGCAGGTCGCCGAGCCTGTGGCCCGGCTGGCCGAGTCGCCCGAGACCCTCGACGCGTTCCTGCACGCCAACCATCTCTTCGAGTCGAGCACGCTCGATCCGCTCAGCCAAGAGGTGGTGGTCATGACGATCGCGACCCGCAACGGCTGCCGGTTCTGCATCACCCTGCACACCGGCCGGCTGCGCCAGTTGAAGGCCGAACCCGAGTTGATCAAAGCGCTGAGAGACAACGAGCCGCTCAACGACAAAAAGCTCGAAGCAGTCCGGCAGTTCACGCTCCGGGCGCTGGCCACCACGGGCCAGGTGCCCGACGAGGAGATCGAGAAGTTTCTGAGCGCCGGCTTTACGACCCGCAACGCGCTCGAAGTGATCCTCGGCATCGGCACCTACACGATGTCGACCTTCGCAAATCGACTGACCAGGGCCTGATCAGCGCGCGTTGATCAGCGCCATCGCCTCGGCCCGCACCTTGCCGTCGGTCTGGAAGGCGCCCCGGACCGCGCTGGTGACCGTGCGGGCCCCGACCGTGCGAATGCCGCGCATCTCCATGCACAGGTGCTCGCACTCCAGCACCACGATGACGCCGCGCGCCTCGAGCTGACCGAGCAACAGGTCGGCGATCTGCGAGGTCAGCCGCTCCTGCACCTGGGGCCGCCGGGCAAAGACCTCGACCAGGCGGGCGAGCTTGGACAGGCCGGTGATCCGGCCGTGCGTGCCCGGGATGTAACCGATGTGCGCGACGCCCTTGAACGGCAGCAGGTGATGCTCGCACATGCTCATCACCTGGATGTCGCGCACCAGCACCAACTCTTCGTGGTTGGCCTCGAAGGTGGTGGTGAGGACCTTGGCCGGGTCGACGCGGAGCCCGGCGAACAGCTCCGCGTACGCCCGGGCGACCCGAGTCGGCGTGCGCTCCAGCCCGTCGCGGTCGGGATCTTCACCGATCGCGATCAGGATCTCGCGGACCGCCTTCTCGATCCGCCCGAGGTCGACGGCCTGCTCGACCGGGGTTCCGGTGAGCTTGCCGTCGACCAGGCGGGCGGCGAGATAGTCCAGCTCGTCGTCGTCGGAAATCAGTTACTGCCTTCCAGACCGTTTCCGTTCGGGTTCGGACCGACCGCGAACTGGCCGTCAGCCTCCGCCTGGGCCCGCAGCTTCTCCCGCTCGGACGGCGTGAGCACCGGCGGCGCGTCGGACGGCAGGCGCTTGCCGAAGCCGTTGAACGGCGCCATCGGCGGACGCTTGACCACGCGCTCGCAGATCCGGTCCATGTCCTCGCGGGTGATGGTCTCTTTCTCCATCAACTCGAGGACCATGGTGTCGAGCACGTCGCGGTATTCGACCAGGATCTCCCACGCCTCGTCGTGCGCGAGCTCGATCAGCGCGCGCACCTCGGAGTCGATGTCGGCCGCGACCGAGTCGGAGTAGTCCCGCTCGTGGCCCATGTTGCGGCCCAGGAACGGTTCGTCGCCGCTCGTGCCGTACTTGACCGCACCCAGCTTGAAGCTCATGCCGTACTGGGTGACCATGGCCCGCGCGAGACCGGACGCCTTCTCGATGTCGTTGCCGGCGCCGGTCGTCGGCTCGTGGAAGACGAGCTCCTCGGCGGCCCGGCCACCCAGCGCGTACGCCAGGGTGTCGATCATCTCGGCGCGGGTCTGCGTGTACTTGTCCTCGGTCGGCAGCACCAGCGTGTGACCGAGCGAGCGGCCACGCGGCAGGATCGTCACCTTGTGCACCGGCGCCGAGTGCGGCAGAGCGTAGGCCACCAGCGCGTGCCCACCCTCGTGGTACGCCGTGATCTTCTTCTCGGCGTCGCTCATCGCCCGGGTGCGCCGCTCGGGGCCGGCGATCACGCGGTCGATCGACTCCTCGAGGAAGTAGTTCGAGATCGCCCGCTTCTCGTTCCGGGCGGTCAGGAGCGCAGCCTCGTTGATCACGTTGGCCAGGTCGGCGCCGGAGAAGCCGGGCGTGCGGCGGGCCACCGAGTCGAGGTCGACGTCGGGCGTGAACGGCTTGCCCTTGGCGTGCACCCGCAGGATGGCCTTGCGGCCCTCCATGTCCGGGTTGTCGACCGGGATCTGCCGGTCGAACCGGCCGGGACGCAGCAGCGCGGGGTCGAGGATGTCGGGGCGGTTGGTGGCGGCGATCAGGATGACCCCGCCCTTGGTGTCGAAGCCGTCCATCTCGACCAGCAGCTGGTTGAGCGTCTGCTCGCGCTCGTCGTGACCGCCACCCATGCCGGCGCCGCGGTGCCGGCCGACGGCGTCGATCTCGTCGACGAATACGATCGCCGGCGCGTTCGACTTGGCCTGCTCGAACAGGTCGCGGACCCGGCTCGCACCGACACCGACGAACATCTCGACGAAGTCGGAACCGGAGATCGAGTAGAACGGCACCCCGGCCTCGCCGGCGACCGCGCGGGCCAGCAGCGTCTTACCCGTTCCGGGTGGGCCGAACAGCAGCACACCCTTCGGGATCTTGGCGCCGAGGGCCTGGTATTTCGCCGGGTTCTGGAGGAAGTCCTTGATCTCGTGCAGCTCCTGGACCGCCTCGTCGGCGCCCGCCACGTCGGCGAACGTCGTCTTGGGCGTGTCCTTGGTGATCATCTTGGCTTTGGACTTGCCGAAGTTGAGCACCCGGGAGCCGCCGCCCTGCATCTGCGACATGAACAGCAGCAGCAGGACCACCAGGATGGCGATCGGCAGCAGGTTGATCAGCAGGCTGAAGAGAATGTTGTCGCCGGAAACCGTGGCGTTGACCGTCCCGGTGATCCGACCGGCGGTCTTGGCCGAGGTCACCATCGACCAGACCTCGCTCGTCACCTCGGACGGGAACTGGGTCTCGATCTTGTCGGTGCTCTTGCCGTCGAACCGCTCCGGGCTGGCGAGATCGATCTGGAGCGTCTGCTCCTTGTCTTTCTCGACCACCTTCTTTATGCCGGGCTGGGTCAGCCGATCGAGCGCGACCGACGTGTCAACGCGCTGGTAGCTGGGACCACTGGTGAAGATCGAGCTCAGCGCAATCACACCGATGATCACAAGAATGATCCAGACCACCGGGCGGCGGAAGAAACGCGTACGTTCCATACTGTTGTCGGGCGCCAAGCGCCCGGACCCTCCTGATCGGCGTCCTGGTCACCTCAATGTCGGACACAAGATTGGCCCGCGACGGAACGGCGAAACGTCCACCGCGCCGGCTCGGGTTCCCGCCTCCGACCCCTCCAGCGCTGTGACACTGCGCCATCGGTCACTCGACGGTACACCGTACGTGCCCAGTGCGAACCCATGAGCCCGCTCGCCGGACACCCTCCGGTCCCCGCCCGTTCAGTCGCCTTTCCTGCCAAAACCGCCCATAAAGACGATTTCTGAGAAGAGGCTGAGAAAGTGGTTCAGCTACGGGCGTAGACCTCGGGGCGCAGCACCCCGACGTACGGCAGTTCGCGGTAGCGCTCGGCGAAGTCGAGACCGTAACCGACCACGAACTCGTTCGGGATGTCGAAGCCCACGTACTTGACCGGGACCTGCACCTTTACCGCGTCGGGCTTGCGGAACAGGGCGACCACCTCGACGCTCGCGGCCGAGCGGGACTGCAGGTATTTCATCAGCCAGGACAGCGTCAGACCGGAGTCGACGATGTCCTCGACCACCACGACGTGCCGGCCGGTGATGTCGCGGTCGAGGTCCTTGAGGATGCGCACCACCCCGGACGAGGTCGTGCCCTGCCCGTACGACGAGACGGCCATGAACTCCATCTCGGTGGACGGCCCGTGCGGGGCCAGCGCGCGAGCGAAGTCGGCCATGAACATGACCGCACCCTTCAGCACGCAGACGAGCAGAATGCCGTCCTCGGCGTCGGCATGGTCCGCGGAGACCTGCTTCGCCAGTTCGGTGATCTTCTCTCGGATCTGCTCCTCGGAGATGATCACGTGTGCGATGTCGGCGTCGTACCAAGCGCCCTCAGCCATGCGCCTAAGAGTGCCGTATGAAGGTTGCCGTCCGTCGCGAGGGCCTGCGGTCACCTCGCGCCTAAACCCTGGATATGGCCCTGTTATGTCGAAACTGTCCGGAGAAACCGACACCCAGAGTGACAACTCTCACAAGTCACCCGGCCACCCGGACGAGGACCCCGCGGACCCTCGCGGCAAGGATGCCGCCGGGCAGATGTACGGGCCCCTGGCCGTGCCAGTCCACGACGAGGGCGTCCAGGGCCTCGACGTGCCGGTGGGAGAGAGCCGACCCGGGTGCACCCAGCCGTCGTGCCCAAAGGTGCAGCACCCGCCGCCGGATCGCCGTGGCCAGTCCGTAAATTTCGGAGATGTCGAGCGAGGTCGCGTCGCCGATCGCCGCCGACGCCAGCGCGTCCAGCGCCTCGTTGTCCGCCGCGATCATCGGCGCCGACCGGGCCAGATTGGCGACCACGTCCGGCCCGAGCGCCGCCACCAGCGCCGGCATGGCATCGGAACGCACCCGCGCCCGCGCATAGGACGGGTCGACGTTGTGCGGGTCGTCCCACGGCACCAGGCCGAGCGCGGCACACGCCTTCCGCGTGTCGGCCCGGGCCACGTCGAGCAGCGGTCGCAGGAAGATCCCCCGCCGCTCCGGCATCCCGGCCAGCCCCCGCGGCCCGGCCCCGCGGGCCAGCGCCAGCAACACCGTCTCGGCCTGGTCGTCGCGGGTGTGCCCCAGCAGCACGGCCCCCGCGCCGTGCCCGGCCGCCGCCGACGACAGTGCCTCGTAACGAGCCGTCCGCGCGGCCGCCTCCGGCCCGCCCGACCGGCCGTCGACCCGCACCGGCGCCGCCACGACCGGGTCGAAGCCGAAAGCCCGCGCCCACGCGGCGACGTCCGCCGCCCGGCGATCGGAGCCCTCCTGCAGGCCGTGGTCGACCGTCACCAGCCCGACCGGACGGCCCCGCCCCACGAACCGGGCGGCCGCGGCCAGCGCCAGCGAATCGGCCCCGCCCGAGCAGGCAACCAGAACCAGCCCCTCGGACGGCATCACCCGGCGCACGGCCGTCCGCACAGCGGCAACCGACGCCGGGATCCGGGCCATCAGCTGCCGAGTGCCGCCTGCGACCCGTGCACCCGGGTCACCCAGGCGTCCGGATCGCCCAGCTCGTCGAGCCGGGGCAGGGTCAGCGGCGACTCGAAGACCTTGTTGAACCCGGTCATGCCGACCCGCTCGACCACGCCGTGGACGAACTTGCGGCCCTCGGCGTACTGCCGCATCTTGACCTCGATGCCGAGCAGGCGCCGAATCGCCTTCTCCAGCGGGTTGCCGCCCTCGCGGCGGCGGTTGAACTTGGCCCGGATCGACTCGACGGTCGGGATGACCTCGGGGCCGACGCCGTCCATCACGAACTCGGCGTGCCCCTCGAGCAGCGTCATCAGCGCGGTCAGCCGGTCGAGCACGGCCTTTTGGGCCGGGGTCTGCACGATGTCGAGCACCGACGAGCGGCTCTCCGGGTCGCGCAGGGCGTCGGACAGCGTGGCCACCCCCCGGCGCAGCCGCTCCAGGATGTGCTCGCCGCTCTGCGACGCGTCGACGAACGCCTGCACCTCGCCCAGGAAGTAGCCCCGCATCCAGGGGACCGCGGTGAACTGGGTGCGGTGGGTGACCTCGTGCAGGCAGACCCAGAGCCGGAAGTCGCGCGAGTCGGCGCCGATCTTGCGCTCGACCTCGACGATGTTGGGCGCGTTGAGCAGCAGCTGGCCGGGGTCGCCGGAGAACACCTCGTATTGCCCGAGGACGCGCCCGGAGAGGTAGGCCAGGATCGTGCCGGCCTGCACGCCGGTGACCCGGGAGCCGATCGCCTCGGTCAGCCCGCCCGACTGCTTGTCGCCGGTGAGCCGGCTGACCAGCGGCCCGATCACCTGCTTGAGCCCCTGGATGTTGACGGCGGCCCAGTCCTTGCGGTCGACCACCCGCACCGGCGGGACCTCGACCTGGGAGACCAGGCCGGTGTAGCTCGCGACGTGGCCGGCGGCCTCGTCGGTGAGTGCCCGCAGCTCGGACACCACCGCCATCGCATCGTCGTAGGAAACCGCGGGGCCGGATTTGGAGAGCGCGCCTGCGGTCGCGGCGGCCAGATCCCAGTCAACGAACTGCGCCATGCAACCCACCGTACCCGCGTGATTCCAGCGTGAACTCCGGTGAAACCCTGAGGTCAGCAGCCACAGGCGACGAGCCGCGCGGGCACCTTGTCCAGAGCCTGCTTGGCCTCGGACGAGTTCGCCCCGCCGCTTGCCATGATCGCGAAGACGAGCAGCCGGCCGTCCTTGGTGACCAGCTCACCGGACATCGTGTTGACCCCGCTGAGCGAACCGGTCTTGGCCCGCACCACGCCCTGGCCGACCGTATTGCCCGCCGGGGCGCCGAACCGGTTGGCCAGCGTGCCCGACCAGCCGGCCACCGGCAGGCCGTCGAAGAGCCCGGTCAGCGCCGGCTGCTGCCCGCTCGCGGCGAGCGCCAGCGTCTGGGTGAGCAGGGTCGGGCTGATCCCGTCGTGCCGGGACAGGCCGCTCGCGTCGTAGAGGTCGCCCTCGTCGGCCGGCAGACCCAACTCCTTGATCTTGTCGAGCGTCGCCGCACTGGTGTCGTCGAAGTCCGCCGTCTTGCCCGCGGCCAGCGCGACCTGGCGCCCGACCAGCTCGGCGATGGTGTTGTCGCTCTCCTGGAGCATCCAGTCGGTGATCTGCACCAGCGGCGGCGACTGCACCACGCCCAGCTGCTTGGCCGACTTGCCCGCCGTGCCGTGCTCGACCGTGCCGGTGGGCACGCCGAGCAGCTTGGCGAACGCCTTGCCGGCCGACAGCGCCGGATTGGACGAGCGCGGGTCGCCGCTCTCGCTGTGCACCGGCTTGAGCCGGCCGCCGTTGACCATCAGCGACTGGATCTTGGAAACCTGCCCGCTCGGGATGACGTCGCCGTCCCAGCCCAGGCCGGTCTCCGGCCCGTCGAAGAGCGTCGTGTCGATCAACACCTTGGTCGGTCTGGTCCCGCCCAGCGCCTTCTTCACCTGGGCCGCCAACTGGTCGAGCCGGGCCACCCCCGGATAGATCGACTTGCTGTCGATCGCCAGCGTCGGGTCACCCCCGCCGACCAGCACGACCTCGCCGGGTTCGCTTCCGGCCACCACGCGGGTGCTGATCCGGTAGGCGGGCCCGCGCGCCGCCAGGGCGGCCACCGCGGTGAGAATCTTGGTGGTCGAGGCCGGGGTGATCGGCACATCGGTGTTCTCGGCATAGAGCACCTGACTGTTCGCCGGGTCGAGCACCGCGACGTGCACTTCGGTGCCGAGCGCCTTCGACTGCACCAGCGGATCGAGAGCCGCCTTGACCGCGTCCGGGCTCAGCTCCTTGCCCCCGCCGGCGGCCCCGGCCAGCACCGGCGTCGGCTTCGGATCGGCACCCAGCCCACCGGTCGGCGAGGCGGTCGTCCCGCCCCCGAACAGGTCCTTCACCGGGCCCGGCTTCACCAGCGCGAGCACGCCGCCGATCATCACCAGGATCACCAAGATCGAAAGAACAGGAACCAATTTCGTACGGGATTTGCCCGAGGGTCCCGCCTCGACCGGGCGATCACCGTCGTTGGTCCCGGCCGTTGCGCCCGCATCCGGCGATGCTGCGACACCGGCACGAGGCGCCCCCGAAACCGGCCGAGCCTGGTCACCCTCGGCGACCGGCGGCACCGTGTTGAGCGGCACCGAGGCCCGCCCATAGGTCCCACCGCCGGCATCAGCCCCCGCCGCCGGGCTGCTCGGCGGCGTCGCCCACGCCCCCTGCGCCCGCTCCGCCGACTCACCCGGCCGCTGCTCGCCCTGTTGGCCGGCCGACCCCGGCTGCCGGCCGGGCCAGCCCGCACCGTCCGACTGGCTCGGCCAAACCGCGGTTTCCGGCTGACCCGAGCGGCCGGCCGCAGCCTGCTGCTGGCCCGGCCAACCCGCGGCATCCGACTGGCTCGGCCAGCCGGCGGTTTCCGGCGAGCCTGAGCGGCCGGCCGCGGCCTGCTGCTGGCCCGTCCATCCAGCGGCATCCGGCTGACCTAGCCCGCCGGCCGCGGGCTGCTGCCGGTTCGGCCAACCCGCGGGTTCCGACTGGCCCGACAAGCCGGCCGCGGGCTGCTGGCTCGGCCAAGCTGCGGCGTCCGACTGGCCGGGCCCACCGGCCGCGGGCTGCTGTCGGCTCGGCCGACCCGGGGTTTCGGACTGGCCCGAGCCGCTGGCCGGGTCCTGCTGCTGGCTCGGCCAACCCGCAGTGTCTGGCGGGACTGAGCGGGCGGCCGCGGCCGGCCGCGGGGGGGTGTGGTGGGGGGGGGGGGCCCGCCGCGGGGGCGGGGGGCCCGGCCCCCCGGGGGGCGGGGCCGGGGGCGGCCCCCGGGGGCCCCCGGGCGGGGGGCGCGGGGGCCGGCCGCCCCCGGCGGGGTGGATGGGGGGTGGGAGGCGCCCGGCCGCTGGGCCGGGTCGCCCGGCCACGCGGAGGTCGGCGACTGGGCCGGCCACGGGTCTCCCGCGGGCTGGGACGGCGGTTGGCGCCAATCCGACACTTGCGGCTGCGCCGGTTGCTGGGCACCCGGGCGCCCCTGTCCCCACGATGCCGGTTCGGCGGATTCCCGGTCCGGTCCCTGCGGCTGCATCTGTCGATCTTCCCCGTCTGCGCCACGCCACCGCGTCTGCTGAGGGTTTCCCCAGCTCACAGGGCTTAACTGCGGATCACTCGCGGGGAAACGGGGCGGCGCTTCCCCACCCGTACCCCAAGGGGCGCCGGAAGCGACGCCCGGGTGACCGGGCGATATGCCGTATTGATCCGTTTTGTGGGGGCCGCTGGTGGCCGGGCCTGAGAAAGGCACACCCGCGTGACCCGGCACGGGGTTACCGTTCTGGTAGTCGCGGCGGGGCTCGGACACGCCGCCGTCGACGGGATCACTATGTGAATCCTGCCTCCCCACGAGCCCCTCCTCGTTCTTGGCGACAGACTTAGGGGAGACTAGCGACATCCGGCACACCGGCGCGCGCGGATCCTGTCGGCGAGCTATTTCCGCCGCGGTTCTCCGCCTGTGGTGACCGGCTTTCTCAGGCGGGCGAACAAGGGAGCATGACGATGGATTTCGACGTACTAGTTGAGATCCCCAAGGGCCAGCGGAACAAGTACGAGGTCGATCACAAGACCGGGCGCATCCGCCTTGACCGGACCCTCTTCACCGCGACGCAGTACCCCGCGGACTACGGCTTCATCGAAGGCACCCTCGGCCAGGACGGCGACCCGCTGGACGCCCTGGTCCTGATCCAGGAGCCGACGTTCCCCGGCTGCCTGGTGCGGGCCCGCGCGATCGGCATGTTCCGCATGCGTGACGAGAAGGGCCCGGACGACAAGGTTCTCTGCGTGCCGTTCGAGGACCCGCGCCAGGAGCACCTGCGCGACATCCACCACCTCGGCGAGTTCGACCGGATGGAGATCCAGCACTTCTTCACGGTCTACAAGGACCTCGAGCCGGGCAAATCGGTCGAGGGCGCGACCTGGGTCGGCCGGACGGAGGCCGAGGAGGAGATTCGGGCCTCGTTCAAGCGGGCCGAGGTCGCCGAACACCACGACGAATAGTTCTGATTCATCGCCGCCCGCGAAAACAGGCGCCTTGCACTGGGCAGGGCGCCTGTTGTGTTCAGTGGCCCAGGTTGCCGACGGCGCCGTAGAGGCCGACGACCGCGCAGGCGATCGGGATGACCGAGACGACGGCCAGGGTGTCGACCAGGTCGGCGGCCCGGCCCAGGTAGGGCGAGGGCGGCCGGCGGGAGTACGTCGCGCCGGCGGCGACGGTCACGACCGCGAGGACCAGGCCGATGCCGATCACGCCGAGCAGGACGGTCGAGTCGGCGTGGGCCAGCATGTTCCAGCCGAGCGAGAACACCCCGGCCAGCCCGCCGACGACCAGCGGCACCCGCTGGCGCAGCGTCACGAACAGGCGCGAGCGCAGCAGCAGCGCGGCCGCCGCGACCCCGGTCAGGAGGCGGGCCGAGAGCGCGTCCGACGTCGCCAGCACCAGGAACGCGCCGATCGCCAGCACCGCGTGGCCGAGCAGCATGCCCGCCAGCAGCTCTTCCGTGCGGGCCACCGCGGCGAAGACGGTCGCCCGGTCGGGGCGCTCGCGGGCCGCGTCGAGGGCCCGGTCGGAGCTGACCCCGGTGAACCTCTCGGCCGCCTCGCTGCCGGTCGGCAGGGTGACCGGCGGCGTCGGCATCTTGCCGAACCGGATCGCCAGCAGCGGCAGTGCGCCGATGCCGCAGACCAGGATCGCGGCCAGCACCGCCGCCGCACCGGCCGCCGAGGTGAACATGCCGACGATCGCCGTGACCGCGGTGAACAGGCCGGCCACCGCGCCGGCTGTGAACAGCCGCAGCGACGCCGACACGCCGACCCCGCCGAGCGCCGCGATCAGCAGCAGCGCGACCGCGCCGGCCAGCAGCTCGGAGTCGCCGAGCCAGGGCAGCCAGCCGAGGGCGCCCACCCGGTCGTCGGTCGCCACCAGCGCGGCCCCGCCGACGAACGCGTAGGGCATCGCGTACGCCCCGAAGGCCGCACCCGCGCGGGCATCGCCGTACGCCCGGGAGGCCGTGACGCCGGCCAGCGCGAGCAGCACCGCGACGCCGAGCCCGGCGAACGGCGCCCCGGTCATCGCCGGGCCGGCCAGCAGCAGCCCGACCAGTCCGAGCAGGAGCACCACCCCGGCCCCGGCCAGCGTCGCCGTCCGCGTCGAGGCCGGCGTCCAGACGCTGCCCCGGCGGCGGGCGCCCTCGGCGATCGCCTCGACGACGTCGTCGTATTCGAGTTCGGGCCAGTTGTCGCGGGCCGGCACGAGGTGCAGCACCTCGCCGTCGCGGACGCCCTGCGGGAAGAGGCCCTGACCGGTCGCGAGCGCGACCCCGTCGGTGCGCCGCAGCACCCAGCCGCCGTGCTTCTCGCCGTCGTCGGCCAGTCCCTCGCCGGCGTGCCGCAGGACTTCCGGCAGCAGCTCGGCCAGCGGCACGTGCTCGGGGAGCGCCACATCAACGCGGCGTTGCGGAGCGTTGATAGTGACCCGGGCGAGACCGACGCTCATGACTGGTTCAGACCTTTTTCCATCGACGATGATCAGCCTTCAGCCGACCTTAGGGTGGTGGGTGGAGCGGTCGGAAGCGAGGCTGCGGAGATGAGCGCACTTTACCTACGATGGGCTCCACGCGATGTCCGGTGACCGGCGCGCGCACGGGGAGACGAAAGGGACAAGCCTCGCATGAGCACGGTGGTGATCAAACGGTCGGCACGGCGACCGGCCCCGGAGATTCCGACCGGGGAGCTGGCCGTCGAGGCGCCGCCGGAGATCCCCCAGGCCGCGGGCGGCCGCTGGCAGCAGGCCATGATGGGCCTGCCGATGCTCGGCGGCTCGGTCGCCATGGCGATGATGATGAGCCAGGGCAGCGGAGGCGCCTACCGCTACGTCATCGGTGGTCTCTTCGGCTTCTCCTCGGTGGCGATGCTGGCGACCAGCTTCGGTTCCGGCGGCACGCCCAAGAAGGCCGAGATGATGTCGGCCCGCCGCGAATATCTGCGCCATCTGGCCGGTCTGCGCCGCCGGGTCCGCGAGACCGCCGGCAAGCAGCGGATCGGCCTGCTCTACCGGCATCCCGATCCCAGCCAGCTCTGGTCGACCGCGGCCAGCCACCGGGTCTGGGAGCGACGGCCGGCCGACCCCGACTTCGGCGTCGTGCGCCTGGCGGTCGGCCCGCAGACCCTGGCCACGCCGCTGATCCCGCCGGTCACCCGCCCGCTGGACGAGCTCGAGCCGATGACCGCGGGTGCCCTGCGCCGCTTCCTCGACGCCTATTCGGTCGTCCCCGATCTGCCGGTGGCGGTCTCGCTGCGCGGCTTCGGCCGGGTCTTCCTGCGCGGCAGCGGGCCCAACGGCGAACGCGACGCCCGCTCGCTGACCCGGGCCGTGCTCACCCAGCTGGCCACGTTCCACGCCCCCGACGACATGATCATCGCGATCTGCGCCGGGTCCGAGCGGCGGCCGGCCTGGGAGTGGGTCAAGTGGCTCCCGCACAACCTGCACCCGTCGCGCACCGACCGGCTCGGCCACGTGCGGCTCGTCGCCAGCACCGGGCAAGACCTGGAGAAGCTGCTCGAAGACGTGATCGGCAACCGGCCGCGGTTCAACCCGGCCGGCTCCAGCCACACCGGACCCCACGTGGTGATCGTTCTCGACGGGATCAACCTCAAGGGCGCCACTCAGCTCGACGACGGCATCGACGGCGTCACCGTTCTCGACCTCGACGAGCAGCCGCCCCGCCTCCTCGACCGGTCGCTGCTCGTCCTCGAGGTGCATAACGCCGCCGGCGGCCGGCGGGCGCTCTTTACGTACGCGATGGACCACGAGGCCGAAGTCGGCACGCCCGATCAACTGACCGTGGAGCAGGCTGAGGCGATCGCGCGACGGCTCTCCCCGCTGCGGCTGGCCGCGATGTCCAAGTCGTCGGACACTCCGCTCGCGGCGCAGATGGGCCTGGCCGAGCTGCTCGGCCTGGGCGACCCCGAGACGTTCAGCGTCGCCCAGCACTGGATGCCCCGGCCCAACCGCGACAAGCTGCGGGTGCCGATCGGGGTCGGCGCCGACGGCAGCTCGATCGAGCTCGACCTCAAGGAGTCGGCTCAGGACGGCATGGGCCCGCACGGCCTGCTCATCGGGGCGACCGGCTCGGGCAAGTCCGAGCTGCTGCGCACCCTGGTGATGGCGCTCGCCTCGACGCACTCGTCGGAGACGCTCAACTTCGTGCTGATCGACTTCAAGGGCGGCGCGACCTTCTCCTCGCTCGACCGGTTGCCGCACACCGCGGCCGTGATCACCAACCTGGCCGACGAGCTGGTGCTGGTCGACCGCATGGTCGACGCCATCGAGGGCGAGATGACCCGGCGGCAGGAGCTGCTGCGCAAGGCCGGCAACTACGCCAGTCTGCGCGACTACGAGAAGGCGCGACTGGGCGGCGCGGCCCTCCCGCCGTTGCCGTCGCTGCTGGTCATCTGCGACGAGTTCTCCGAGCTGCTCTCGGCCAAGCCCGACTTCATCGACCTGTTCGTCCAGATCGGACGCCTCGGCCGGTCGCTCGGCGTGCACCTGCTGCTGGCCAGCCAGCGGCTCGAGGAGGGCCGGCTGCGGGGCCTCGACACCCACCTCTCCTACCGGGTCGGCCTGCGGACGTTCTCGGCGCTCGAGTCGCGGGCGGTGCTCGGCGTTCCGGACGCCTACGAACTGCCCCGGTCGCCCGGTCACGGCTACCTGAAATTCGGCACCGAACCGCTGTTGCGCTTCAAGGCGGCGTACGTCTCGGGGCCGATGCAGAAAGCCGGCGCCCGGGGTGCCGGCGCGAGTGGCACGGGTTCGGTTCCTCAGGTGCTGACCTACTCGACCAATTACGTGCCGGTGCCCAAGCAGGCCAAGCCGGTCGAGCCGAAGCCCGAGGAGGTTCCGTCCGGCGAGAGCGTGCTCGACGTGCTCGTCGACCGGCTCAACGGTCAGGGACCCCCGGCCCACCAGGTCTGGCTGCCCCCGCTCAACCAGTCCGCGGCCCTCGACGAGCTGCTCGGGCCGGTGGTCGCCGACCCGGCCCGTGGCCTGGCGTTCGCCAACCCGGAGCTGCACGGCTCGCTGCAGGTGCCGATCGCGCTGGTCGACAAGCCGCGCGAGCAGCTGCGCGACGTGATGTGGCTGCAGCTGGCCGGCGCGGCCGGGCACGTGGCGATCGTCGGCTCGACGCTCAGCGGCAAGTCGACCGCGATGCGCTCGATGATCTGCGGGCTCGCGCTGACCCACACGCCGGCCGAGGTGCAGGTCTACTGCCTCGACTTCGGCGGCGGCTCGCTGGGCACGCTGCGCGATCTGCCGCACGTCGGCGGGGTCTCGGGCCGGCTCGACGCGGTCGGGGTTCGGCGTACGGTCGGTGAGATCTCCACTCTGCTCACCGAGCGCGAGGAGCGCTTCGCCGCGATGGGGATCGAGTCCATGGCCACCTATCGCCGGCGGCGGGCCAACGCGGCCGGTCTGGGCGGGGCCGCGACCGACGACCCGTTCGGCGACGTCTTCCTGTTCATCGACGGCTGGGCCACGCTCCGCAAGGAGTTCGAGGAGCTCGAAGGGGTCATCACCGACATCGCCACCCGCGGCCTGTCGTACGGCATCCACATAGTCGCGTCGACCTCGCGCTGGATGGACTTCCGCCCGGTGATCCGCGACCTCTTCGGCTCCCGGCTCGAGCTGCGGCTGGGCGACCCGACCGACTCGCTGATCAACCGGCGGGCGGCGATGACCGTGCCCGAGAAGCCGGGCCGGGGCATCATCGAGCACCCCTCGGACAAGAACAAGAGCCTGCACCTGCTGACCCTGCGGCCCGAGCTGAGCACGATGGGCGACACCGCGGCGCTGGTCAAGGCGATCGTCACCAACTGGCACGGGCCGATCGCGCCGCGGGTACGCATGCTGCCGTCCCTGGTCCCCTACACCGAGCTCGACGTCGAGCGCACCACCGGCCTGCGGCTGCCGATCGGCATCGCCGAGGCCGACCTGCGGCAGGTCGAGATCGACTTCGCCTCCGATCCGCACTTCCTGCTGTTCGGCGACTCCGAGTCCGGCAAGTCGTCGTTCCTGCGTTCGCTGGCCACCACGATCATCCGGAAGTACGCCCCGGAGGAGGCCCGGATCATCCTGGTCGACTACCGGCGCAGCCTGATGGACATGCCCGAGTCGGAGCACCGCATCGGGTACGGCATCCAGGCCCAGAAGTCGCTGGAGCTGATGCAGTCGGTGGCCGGCTACATGGAGCGCCGCCTGCCCGGCCCCGACGTCACCGCCCAGCAGTTGCGCGACCGTTCCTGGTGGACCGGGCCGGAGTTGTTCGTGCTGGTCGACGACTACGACCTGGTCGTGGCCGGCCCGACCAACCCGCTCACCCCGCTGCTCGAATACCTGCCGCAGGCCCGCGACGTCGGCCTGCACCTGGTGCTGACCCGGCGGTCCGGCGGCGCCGGCCGGGCCCTGTTCGAGCCGGTGATCCAGCGGCTGCGCGAACTGTCCGCGCCGGGCCTGGTGATGTCGGGTTCACCCGACGAGGGTGCGCTGATCGGCGCGGTCCGCCCGACGCCGATGCCGCCCGGCCGGGGACGACTGATCACCCGCCGCGAGGGCGTCCGATTGGTACAGATTGCCCATCTGCCACCGTTCTCAGACCCCGGAAACTGACACACTGGCTGTGCGATAACCATCGACCGATAAGGGCACCGCAACGCGTTTTCGGAGTAATCTGCATCGACCGTCCAGGATCAGGATTGGCGATGCGACCCGTGATTGCTGCGCGTTTGGCTTGCCGGCCCGGCAGGGCGCGCCGTGTCATGTCCCACGGCGCCGCACCCGGCGGTGGGCATTGCTGATCTCCCGTCGATGGGGCTCCGCCGTCACGGCCGGGTTCCTCGCGCTCGGCCTGACCGCCGGCCCGGCCCGGGCCGTCCCGTCGCCCGACGTCGACCCCAACCCGCTGGTCGGCGATTCGGTCCGCGAGGAGCAATGGCACCTCAAGACGCTGAACGTGGCCGGCGCCTGGGTCTATGCCGACGGTGCCGGCGTCACGGTGGCGGTCATCGACTCCGGGGTGGACGCCGACCATCCCGACCTCAACGGCCAGGTGCTGCCCGGCCTCGACCTGGTCGACCCGAAGGGCAACGGCGACACCGACCTGGTCGGCCACGGCACCACGGTCTCGGCGATCATCGCGGGGCGCGGCGACGACAACGCCGGAGTGATCGGCATCGCGCCCAAATCCAAGATCCTGCCGGTCCGCGTGCTGAACGAGGAAAATCGCTACAACGACGCGATCATCGTGGCCAAGGGCGTTCGCTGGGCGGTCGACCACGGCGCCCGGGTCATCAACCTCTCCCTGGGTGGCAACGGCAGCAGCCCGGCGCTGGCCGCGGCCCTCGACTACGCGTTCGCCAAGGACGTCGTGGTCGTCGCCTGCACCGGCAACACCAGCGCCTCCACAACCGACCAGGTGTGGTACCCGGCTCGCGAGCCCGGCGTGATCGCGGTGGCCGGCACCGACCGGGCCGGCGACGCCGTCTGGCCGGGCTCGATCACCGGCCAGGACACAGTGGTCTCCGCCCCCGCCACCGACCTGATCGGCGCCCGCCCGGGCGGCTACTGGAAGGTGCAGGGCACCAGCTTCGCCGCGCCGATGGTGGCCGGCACCGCGGCACTGATCCGTTCCCGCTGGCCGACGATGCCGGCCGGCGAGGTCGTCAACCGCATCATCCGCACGGCCAAGGATCTCGGGACCCCCGGCCGCGACCCGGTCTTCGGCTTCGGCCTGGTCAATCCGACCGGGGCGCTGACCGCCGATGTCCCGGCGGTGTTCGACAACCCGCTCGACACGTCGCCGCCGCCGGGGATCGCCCAGTTCGGCGCGGCCCCGGTCTCCGGTCAGGCCCAGTCGGCGCCCGACGGCGCGGTCGGCGCCGTGCAACGCCCGCCGGCCCTGGCCGACGCCGGCAATGGCGGCGCCCCGGCGATCCGGGAGGCGGCCAGCCCGATCCGGCACGGCTGGTGGGCCGCAGCGATCCTCTTCCTGCTCTCCGCCGTGGCCGCCCTGCTGACGATCCGCCGCTTCTCCAGCACCACCTGACCCTGACCCGCCGCGGCCAAGGGCAAGGCCGCCCCGGACGCGTGATCGTCTTACAAGCAGGCTTTTAGTGCCGCGCGAAGGCGGGCCCCGCAGGTGCCGGGGCCGGCGGCCCGCATGCCGGAAACTAAGGACCGCACGGCCGCCCTTGCACGGGGCAACCGGGCCATGGAGACCGCGCCGGATGCGTACGGCCGCCCTTGGCCGGGCCGCGGAGCCGCCCGTGACACGCGAGACCGTCCTTGCAGGCGGCAACCGGACCACGTAGGCCGCCCAGCACGCGCAAGGCCGCCCGTTACGCGGCAACTAGGGCCGCGCATCACACCCCCCAAGGCCGCCCTTGCGGGCGGCAACTAGGGCCGCGCACGAGGGCCCCCGCACCGCCCTCATGAAGCCCGGATCAGGCGCAGTCGCCGGTCTGGACGCCTCGGGTGCGGCCCGCACCCTGCTGGGCGATCGGCGCCGCCTCGCTCGCGGTCAGGGCGAAGCCGGTGTTCCGGTCGTCGGCCGCCGCCGCGAAGATCACGCCCAGCACCTGGCCGCCCGGCGTGATCAGGGGGCCGCCCGAGTTCCCGCTGCGCACCAGCGACCGGATCGTATAGATGTCGCGGGTGATGTCGTTCTGGTCGTAGATGTCGCGGCCGGGCAGCTCGTCGGCGTCGCGCACCCGGGCCGACTGCGCGTCGTACGGCCCGTCCTGCGGATAGCCCAGCACGATCGCGTTGGCCCCGCTGCCGGCCGCCTTGGGCGCGAACGGAATCACCGGCGCTTTGAGACCGGGCACATAGATCACCGCGAGGTCGCGCTCGGGGTCGTAGACCACGACCGTGCCCTCGTGCCGGCCGCTGTTGTCCTCGACCACGAGGTCACGCGTGCCGGCGACGACGTGGGCGTTGGTCATGACGCGCTCCGGCGCGTACACGAAGCCGGATCCCTCGATCCGCCGGGAGCAACTCGGTGCCGTGCCCAGCACCTTGAGCACCGATTTTTTCGATTTTTGCACGACCTCGGAGCCGGCCAGCTTGGGGTCGGGCGCCGCGACCTCCTTGGCGTTGGTCCGGGAGAGGCCGCCGAGCACGTTGGGGAAGCCGCTGGTGTCGAGGGTGTCGCGCAGCGCCGACGAGAGCGCCTGGGCCTGCTCGGGCATGACGCTGTTGATGCCGCCGAGGATCGCGCTGCTGCGCACCGCCTTGTTGAGGCCGGGGAATGGTGTCGACGCGAGCGGCACCGCGATCAGCCAGGCCACCAGGAGCACCGCGACCAGCGAGATCAACGCACCGCCGAGGTCGTCGACCCTTTGCAGGGGCGGGCTCGAGATGGCCCGCCGCAGGTGGGTGCCGAACCATCCGGCCAGGGTCTGCCCGAGAACCGCCAACGCGAAGATCGCCACGAGCGAGACCACCAGGCGGGCGGTGCTGTCGCTGAACCGGTTGGCCAGCAGCGGGCCGAGCTGGAGGCCGATGAGCACGCCGCTGAAGAAGCCGCCGAACGACAGGGCGCCGATGACGAAACCTTGCCGGTAACCGCTGATCGCGAAGATCAGCATGAGCAGAATCAGGATGGCATCGACCACGGACACTCACTCAGCGTAGAGACGCGGGACCACCCGTGGATCATGGGAGCACCTCGTCGGGCGCGCCGCTGCGTGCGGCCGGCACGGGAGCGGATGCTTCCGGTAACTCCACTATGCGGCCGGGCTGCCAGGGTTGCGACCAGCCACCGATGTCGAGCAATGTCGAGATCACCCCTGCCGTGAAGCCCCAGACGAGCATGCCACGGACCTGGAACGCCGGTCCGACCCAACCACTGCGGTGCCGCACCCGAATACGGTTCTCCGGGTCGACGAGTTCACTGATCGGCAATCGGGCGACGTGCGCGACCTCGGCCGGCTGGCACGGGCGGACCGGGTGCGGCCGCCGCCACCAGGCCAGCACCGGCGTCACCACGAACGAGCTGACCGGAATGTAGAGCTCGGGGAGCCGGCCGAGCACCTCGACGCTGGCCGGGTCGAGCCCGACCTCTTCGCTCGCCTCGCGCAGCGCGGTGGCGATCGCGTCGGCGTCCTCCGGGTCGGTGCCGCCGCCGGGGAACGCGGGTTGCCCGGCGTGATTGCGCATTGTCGCGGCTCGCTGCAGCACGAGCAGGTCGGGGCCGGTCTCCTCGCTCTCGCCGAACAACACCAGGACCGCGCTGGGCCGGCCGCCGCCGACCGGCGCCCGCAGGGCGGAGAAGTCTTCCGTACGCAACGACGCGACCCGCCCGAGCAGCGGGTCGAACCAGCCCGGCAGGTCGGCCGGCCGCTCGACCAGCTGCCCGCGAGTCACCGTGTCACCGTCACACCGGTGTGCTGACGCACCTGGTCGGGCAGCGACTTGTCGGTGAGCGGCAGCCGATAGACCGTGCGGTGGCCGGTCTTGTCGACGAACACGGTCATCGGCAGCCCCTGCCCGGAGAGCGCGTAGAACAGTTTCTTGTCGGCGTCGACGAGGTTGGGCATCGTGACCTGCTTGGCGGCGGCGAAGGACGCACCCGCCTCGCGCGAGTCGCCGGTGTCGACCCCGAGCACGGTCAGCTTGCCCGCCTCCGTGGTGGCCAGCTTTTGGATCACCGGCAGTTCGGTGCGGCACGGCCCGCACCAGGACGCCCAGAAGTTGATCACGGCCGGGCCCTTGATCTCGGTCAGCGCGACCTGCTGTCCTCCGGTGAAGCAGGGCAGCCGCAGATCGGGCAGGTCGGTCGGCCCAGCGGCGGGCGGGGCGGTGATCGCCGAGCAGTCGGCAAAGGGGGACGGCGTGTCGTCGCCTTTGCCGGAGCAGGCGGCCGCCGCGAGCGCGAGCAGGAGAACGGCAAGCCCAGCGATCCACCGGCGCAGAGCCCGAACGCCGGCCGGGGCCGCCGAGCGATCCGGCGAAAGCGATCGGCCCGAAAGGAGCGGGCGGCCCGAGAAGAACGAGCGGCCCGAAAGGAGCGGGCGGCCCGAGAAGAACGAGCGGCCCGAAAGGAGCGGGCGGCCCGAGAAGAACGAGCGGCCCGAGAAGAACGGGCGGCGCGAGAAGAACGAGCGGCCCGACAAGAACGAGCGGCGCGAGAAGAACGGCTCGGTCCGGGAAGGCGGCCGGGCCGGGCCCCGCACCCTCACGGGGTCTCCGGGTCGAGGACGGCCGCGGCCGGCACCAGCTCGGGGTCGACGCCGGCGGCCACCGCCAGCTCGCGCGCCCGCGGGCCCTTGAGCAGCTTGGCCGCGGCGGGCGCCTCGGTCGGGCCGGTGCCGTAGGACGGGCAGAGCGCGGCCAGCGTGCACGCGCCGCAGGCCGGCTTGCGCGCGTGGCAGACCCGGCGCCCGTGGAAGATCACCCGGTGCGACAGCATCGTCCAGTCGCGCTTCTCGATCAGGTCGGCGACCTGGAACTCGATTTTGACCGGGTCTTCCTCCCGCACCCAGCCGAAACGGTTGGTCAGCCGGCGGAAGTGGGTGTCGACGGTGATGCCGGGGACGCCGAACGCGTTGCCGAGGATCACGTTGGCCGTCTTGCGGCCGATGCCGGGCAGCGCGACCAGCTGCTCGAGCTTGTTGGGCAGCACCCCGTCGTACTTCTCGACCAGCGCCTGGCCCAGCTTCATCACCGAGTCGGTCTTGGCCCGGAAGAAGCCGGTCGGCCGCAGCAGCCCCTCGAGCGCGGTGCGGTCGGCCGCCGCGTAGTCGGCCGCGGTCGGATAGAGCTTGAACAGCGTCGGGGTGACCAGGTTGACCCGAACGTCGGTGGTCTGCGCGGAGAGGACGGTCGCGACCGCCAGCTCGAGCGGCGTCGTGAAATCGAGCTCGCAATGCGCGTCGGGATGGGTCTCGGCCAGGATCTTGGCCATCTTGCGGGCGCGTCGCTTGCGCCCGATCGGCGTCTCCCCCGCGAATCTCCGGGCCGATTTGTCCAGCACCGATCGCCCCACCACAGTCACCGGTAAAGAGTACGCCGGACCTACGACAGGAACGATCACCCACCGGGTTCGTCGGTAATCGGACTGAACGCTTTTCACATATCGACGTCGATATGGCGCCGGACCGGAGGCCCGACAGTCGGGACGCCGCGCCCGAAATGGGGCCGGGGCTGGGAATTCATCGACGGTGACGATACCGTCGGGTAGCGATCGCGGACGACCGTCGAATGGCTTGTACGACCCTGTCCAAGGGCCCGGATAATACTGGCCGTCACGACCGAAGCGGTTACCCTCCGGTATCTGGATCAAGGGGTGCCCGCCCGATTCTCGCCCGCGTGCGCCTAGACTGATCGAGCGCAGGCGTTGCGCGTGTTCGGAGGTGCGGGCATGGATGAGGTACTGGCGCGCAGCGGGATCTTCCAGGGTGTCGACCCGGAGGCCGCCGAGGCGCTCGCCAAGGAGATGGACACGGTCGAAGTCCGCAAGGGCGACGTCCTGTTCAACGAGGGCGAGGCCGGAGACAGTCTCTACATCGTCCTCTCAGGCAAGATCAAGCTGGGTCGTCGGGCGGCCGACGGCCGGCAAAATCTCGTGTCGATCATGGGACCGTCGGACATGGTCGGCGAGCTCTCCCTGTTCGACCCGGGTCCGCGCACGGCGACCGCGACCGCGGTGACCGATGCCCGGATGGCCCGGCTCAAGAAGACGTCGCTCCGGCCCTGGCTCAACAACCGCCCGGAGATCGCCGAGCAGCTGCTGCGGGTGCTGGCCCGCCGGCTCCGGCGCACCAATGACGCGCTGGCCGACCTGATCTTCACCGACGTGCCCGGCCGGGTGGCCAAAAACCTGCTTCAGATGGCGGGCCGGTTCGGCACCCGCGACGGTGGTGTGTTGCGGGTCACCCACGACCTGACTCAGGAGGAGCTGGCCCAGCTGGTCGGTGCCTCCCGCGAGACGGTCAACAAGGCGCTGGCCGACTTCGCCTCCCGGGCCTGGCTGCGGCTGGACGGCAAGAGCGTGATCATCCTCGACCCGGAGCGGCTGGCCCGCCGGGCTCGCGTCTGACTTGGAGAAGATCCGCTTAGGGGCTACCCACACGGGTAGCCCCTAAAACGCGTGTATTACGCCCGAAAGGGCGACAAAGCGCGCACAACCGGATCCGTGTCGCACCTGCTCAGCCGCTCGTTACGGAGGTGGTCGAGAGGCACCGGCGGACACGAGAGGTTGCGGCTTTGAACATGCAGGGGGGCGTACTCCGCATCGGGGTGCCGACGTGACCGTGCTCGACACCACCCTGGACCCGCGCAACCCCGGCTATCTCCAGCGCCGCGGCGCCACGCTGGAGCGGCTGGTCCGGCTCGAGGCGGCGCTCGACCAGGCCCGCGCGGGCGGCGGTGAGAAGGCCGTGACCCGGCACCACGCGCGAGGCAAGCTGCTGCCGCGCGAACGCGTCGAGATGTTGCTCGACCGGGACAGCCCGTTCCTCGAGCTGTCCCCGGTCGCGGCCTGGGGCACCGAGGTGCCGGCCGGCGCGGGCGTGGTCACCGGCCTCGGCGTGGTCGAGGGCGTCGAGTGCGTGCTGGTCGCCAACGATCCGACGGTCGCCGGGGGCGCGGTCAACCCGTTCGCCCTGTCCAAGATCCGCCGGGCCGCGCGGATCTCCTCGATCAACCGGCTGCCGCTGGTGACGCTGGTCGAGTCGGCGGCCGAGGACGCGCCCGAGGCGGCACCCGGAGGCGGGATCGCCCGCGACCTGAGCCGGCTGGCCGTCGAACGGGTTCCTACCGTCTGCGTAGTCTTCGGCGCCACCACCGGTGACGCGGCGTATCTGCCCGCGCTCTCCGACTACACGATCATGGTCCGCGGCCACTCGCCGACGATCACGATTCCGCTGCCCGCCCGGCAGACGCCCACGAGCGAGAAAACGGCCGACCAACTGGCCGAGGACGAGCGCGACGCCCTGCGGCTGGCCCGCCAGTGCGTACGCCGCCTGAACTGGCGCAAGCGCGGCCCCGGCCCCCGCACCTTCCCGCCGGGCCGCCCCAGGTACGCCCCCGACGACCTGCTGACCATGGCCGACGTAGACCCGGCGACCCTGTTCGACCCGCGTGAGGTCCTGGCCCGGATCCTCGACGACAGCGACTTCGACGAGTTCAAACCGGCCCAGGGCACCGCGCTGGTGACCGGCTGGGGCGAGCTGCACGGCTACCCGGTGGCCGTGCTGGCCAACGTCGGCGCCGAGCTCACTCCGGCCGAGACCCAGAAGGCCGTGCACTTCATCCAGCTCGCCAACGCCGCCGACACGTCGCTGCTGTTCCTGCGCCACCCCGGGCCACCCGGCCGGGAGGGGCAGGCCGCCCCGCTGGTGCACGCGCTGGCCAAGTCGACCGTCCCGCACCTGGTGCTGCTCGTCGGCGGCGCCGGGATGCCGGACGGCGTCGACGAGCCGCGCTTCGTCTTCAGCTGGCCGGTCGAGAACCACGACGACAGTGCAGGCGAAAAGGCCGGCGAAAAGGCCGGCGAGAAGAACGACGACGGCGTCATCGACCCTCGCGACACCCGTACGGTGCTCGGCGTCTGCCTGTCCGCCGTGCACAGCGCGGTCGTCGAGGGCGCCGGGCACGTCGGCGTATTCCGACCCGGAAAGGTAGACCTGTGATCCGACGTCTTCTGGTGGCAGACCGTGGCGAGATCGCCCGCCGGGTGTTCGCCACCTGCCGCCTGGTCGGCATCGAGACGGTCGCCGTCTACTCCGACGCCGATGCGGACGCTCCGCACGTCGCCGAGGCCGACTACGCGGTCCGGCTCGATGGTTCGGCACGCAGCGCGTACCTGCGCGGCGACCTGCTGATCGTGGCCGCCCAGCGGTCGGGGGCGAACGCCATCCACCCCGGCATCGGGATGCTGGCCGAGGACCCGGAGTTCGCGGCCGCGGTCGCCGACGCCGGGATGATCTGGGTCGGCGCGCCGGCCAAGACCCTGGGCACGCTGCGCAGCAAGACCGAAACCAAGGACATCGTGGCCGAGGCGCACGTGCCGGTGCTGCCGACGTTCACCGACCCGTCCGAGGTGACCTCGTTCCCGGTGCTGATCAAGCCGGAGGGCGGCACCGGGGGCACCGGCATGCGGGTGGTCCGGGACGCCTCGACGCTGGCCGAGGCGATCGCGCAGACCCGGCGCGAGGTCGGCGACGACGTCTACTGCGAGCCGTACGTCGAGGACGTCCGGCACATCGAGATCCCGATCATGGCCGACGAGCACGGCGCGGTGATCCCGTTCGGTGAGCGCGAGTGCTCGATCCAGCGCCGCTACCAGAAGATCATCGAGGAGACGCCCTCCCCGGCCGTCGATCCGGGCCTGCGCGAGGAGCTGTGCCGGGCCGCGGTGGTGGCCGTCCGCGCGATCGGCTACGTCGGCGCCGGCGCGGTCGAGTTCCTGCTCGACTCCGACGGCGACTTCTGGTTCCTCGAGCTCACCCCGACCCTGCAGGCCGAGCACGCGGTCACCGAGTGCGTCTCCGGCTACGACCTGGTGCGCCTCCAGCTGCTGGTGTCGGAGGGCGGCAGCCTGCCGATGCCGGGCCCGCCGCCGATCCGCGGGCACGCCATCGAGGTGCGGATCTGCGCCGAGGATCCGGCCTACGCCTGGCTGCCCGCGACCGGCACACTGCACCGCTTCCACGTGCCCGACGTGGCCGGGGCGTTCCGCCCGCTGGCCCAGCCCGGCCTGCGGCTGGACGCCGGGGCGGTGGACGGCTCGACGGTCGGCGTGCACTACGACACCACGCTGGCCAAGCTCGTCGCCTGGGCGCCCACGCGACAGGAGGCGGCCCGGATGCTGGCGTCGGCGCTCACGCGTACGCAATTACATGGCGTGGTCACCAACCGCGACCTTCTGGTGAGGGTGTTGCGGCATCACATCTTCCGCACCGGCGATGTCGACACCGGTTTCCTCGACAAGCACCCCGAGGTGTTCGCGCCGCTGCTGAGCGCGGTCGACGCCGTACGCATCTCGTGTCTCGCCGCGGCCCTGGCCGGCGCCGCCGGACGGCGCGCGACCGCCCCGGTCCTCGGTTCTCTTCCCAGCGGATGGCGCAACGTGCCGTCGGGCTGGCAGACCGTGGTCTACGACGGCCCGGTCGGGCCGGTCGAGGTCGGCTACCGGATGAACCGGCACGGCGAGCTGTCGGGCTGGTGGATGCGCGCGGTCGACCCGGAGGAACTCGATCTCGCCGGCCTCGGGCAGGCGCCGGTGGTCGACGACCGTCCGCGGACCGTGGTCGTGCACGCCAGCGACGAGAAGGTGGTGCTCGACGTCAACGGCATCCGGCTGACCTTCAACGTGCACCGGGTCGGCGCGGTCTCCTACGTGGACAGCCCGGAGGGCTCGGTCGGGCTGCGCGAGTTGTCCCGCTTCCCGCTGCCGGCGCCCGAGGCGGCCGAGGGGTCGCTGATCGCCCCGCTGCCCGGCGCGGTCCGGCGCGTGCTGGTCGTGCCCGGTCAGCGGGTGCGCGCCGGCGAGCTGCTGCTCACGCTGGAGGCGATGAAGCTGGAGCACCCGGTGCACGCGCCGAGCGCCGGGGTGGTGGCATCGCTGCCGGTGCACCCGGGGGCCGAGGTCGACACCGGCGAGCTGCTAGCGGTCCTGGACCCCGAATAGCCCGAAGAGCCGCTTGCGGCGCGGCTGCTTGATCGGGGCGTGCACGGTGGGCGTGTTGTCCCCCGCCCCGTAGGGCCGCGGCGGGGGGATGAAGGGCAACCCCTGAAACGAACCGGGTCCCTGGAAGGCGTTGGGCGGCCCGGCCGATGGGCCGGGCTGCAGCTGTACGCCGGTGAGCAGCTCCCGGAACTGCTCGGCCGTCGGCCGCGCCCGGGCGTCGTTGGCCATCCCCCACCGCAGCACCTCGGTGAGCGAGTGCGGCACCTCGGGCAGGTCGGGGATCGGCTGGTTGAACAGGTCCATCAGCGTGATCAGGCTCGGGCTGCGGTCGGTGTCCCAGCGCGGCGGGCGTCCGCGCATCACCGCGTAGAGCGTCGCCGAGAGCGCGTAGACGTCGGCGGCGCCGGACGGCTCGTCGTGCCGGAACATCTCGGGCGGCGCGTAGGCCGGGGTCAGCACCTCGAGGGTCACCGACGAGTCGCGCATCTCGGCCAGCACGGCCAGCCCGAAGTCGGCCAGCACGGCCGGGTTGAAGTGCGAGTAGAGGATGTTGGCCGGCTTCACGTCGCGGTGCAGCACGCCGTTGGCGTGCGAGTGGACCAGCGCGTCGGCCAGCTTGATGCCGATGTCGCGGGTCTCGGCGGCGTCGAGCGGCTTGATCCGCATCCGGTCGAGGTACGACCCGTCGCACAACTCCATGATCAGGTAGGGGTGCTGGTCGACCGTGACCCCGACGTCGAACAGGTCGACGACGTGCGGGTGCGACGACATGCGCCCGGCCGCCCGCGCCTCGCGAAGAAACCGGGCCTGGTCACGATTGGTCTCCAGGCGGCGGTTTTCCACCTTGATGGCGACCTCGCGACCGACCGAGTCCTGCGTGGCGCGGTAGACGGTGGCATACCCCCCGCGGGCCATGACCGACAGTCCGGACATGCCCGGCACGTACGGCACGGGCAAGGCTCCAGGCGTGGTCTCCGTCATGAGACAGAAAATACGCCAGGACGGCCGGAGATCATCCCGGCAGGTCAGACGCGTAGGCGACAGTTTCCGCCGGACCAGGGTCGATCGCGGCCATCGCCAGGGTGTCGCGCAGTTCCTCGGCCCCGGCCCGCTCGCTCACCTGCTCGGTCGCGTAGGCCAGCCGCACCGCCTCCTCGGCCGCCGCCCCGGCCTGCTCGCACATCTCGGCCGCGGCCAGCACCCGGGCGTGCACCATCTCGGCCAGCACCTCACTGCGCACGTCCTCGGCCGGCACCTCGCGAGCCCGGCGGATCCAGGTCAGCGCCGACTCGATCCGGCCGTCGGCGAGCAGGGCCGCCGCGTACGACGCGAGCACCTGCCGCCGCGAGAACAGCAGCGAGGGCGCCGTGTCGCTGGCGATCGGCGCGAGCAGCCCGATCGCGGTCGTCGCGTCACCGGCCCGCAGCCGCGCGTCGGCCAGCAGCACCCGGGGCCCGACCTGGGCCGGGGCCAGCGGGTTGTGCGGCTCGACCGAGGTCATCACCCGGCGGGCGTCGGCCTCGGCGCCCGTGAAGTCACCCCGCTGCAGGGCCACGAAGCCGCGCATCGTGCCTGCCATGCCGAGCAGAAGGGGGTGCCCGGTGCGGTCGGCGTAGCCCAGCGCGTCGGTGAGCAGGTCGTACGCGTGGTCGAGCTCGCCCAGCCCGCGCGCGATCGTCCCCCGCACGACCAGCGCGAACCCGCGCCCCCAGTCGTCGCCGACCGCGTTGAAGTCGCGGTAGGCCCGCCGGGCCTCGCTGTCGGCCTCGGCCAGTTCGCCCAGCTCGGCCGCCGCGTACGCCTCGACTGCGCGCAGCGTGCCGACCGCCCACGCCTCGCCGACCCGGTCGCCGAACGGCAGGAAGACCCGGGCCAGCCGGCGCGACTCGGCGAGCCGCCCGGCCAGCAGGCGGGCGAACGCCGTCGTGCCGCGCAGCCAGGACCGCCCGACCGGGTCGCCCAGCTCGGCGAAGAGCCGGGCCGCCCGCCCGAGCACCGCGTCGGTGCCGGCGAAGTCGCCCCGGGTCGTGGTCACCCAGGCGAGGTTTTGCAGCGCCCAGGCCTGGCCGTGCCGGTCGCCGGCGGCCAGCGTCACCTGATATGCCGCGGCGAACCGGCTGCTCGCCTGGCTCAGCCGCCCGGCCAGGAAGTCGGCCATGCCCAGCCGGCGCATCGCGTTGGCCCGCTCCGGCAGCAGCTCGGCCTCGGTCGCCACCTCGAGCGCCTCCTGCCAGGCGGTGATCGCCTGACCCGAGTCGCCGTGCGCCTCGTGGGCCCGGCCGATCACCAGCAGCGCCTCGGCCTTGGCCACCGGTTCGCCGTCGGCGTGCTGCGAGATCTTCTCCCCGTAGGACAGCGCCTCCTCGGTGCGCCCCAGGCGCAGCAGGGCGCGCGCGTGCACGAGCTGGTCGGCCAGCGGCAGCGCGTCCTTGGCCAGCACCGACGCCCGCTCGGCATATTCGATCGAGGCGGCCGGCTCGATGTTGGCCAGCGCGCGCCGGGCCAGACGACCCAGCGCGGCAACCCCCAGCGGTGCCACATCGCGGACCGCCGCTTCCGGCCGCAGGCGTACGGCGTCGGCCAGCTCGACCGCGCACTCGGCATGCGTGGCGACGAAGTTGTCCCGCTCGTTCTCGGTCAGGCTCAGCCGGTTGGCGCCGTCGTAGCCCAGCCGGTCGACCGTCTCCGGCGCGGCCCAGGTCGCCAGGTAGGCGTGCCGGTCGGCCAGATCGGCCTTGCCCACTCCCGCGTACGCCGCCTCGCGCATCAGCGGCGTCGTGAACGCGAAGCCGCCCCGCATCCGGTGCAGCATGCGGCGCTGGAGCAGCTCGTCGACCGCGCGCTCGAGCTCGACCGCGGCGACCGCACCGGGCCGGGCGTCGCTGGTCGCCCGCCGCTCCCGCAGCGCCTCGATCACCCCGGTCGGCACGGCGTCGCCGACCACCGCGGCGTCGCGCAGCACCGACCGCGGTTCGGCCGGGAGCGCGTCGATGCGGGCCGCGAGCACCGCGGCCAGGTCGCGGGAGAGCAGTTGGCTGCCGAGCGATCCGACGGCGAGCTGCCACTTGCCGGCCGCGTGCGCGCCGACGGCCGGGGTCAGCGCGCCCCGCTCCATCAGCAGCGTGACCATCTCGGCCAGGTAGAACGGGTTGCCCTGAGCGGTGGCGAGCAGCCGGTCGGTGTCCTGCTGCGGCAGCTTCCCGCCGTTGAGATAGGAGGTGAGCAGGCGGGACGCGTCGGAACCGCGCAGCGGGGGCAGCGTGTGCACCTCGGCGTCGGCGAGCCGGGTCAGCGCCCCGGCCGTACGCACGAGCTCGGGGCGGCCCAGCAGCAGCACCACGACCGGCCCCTCGAGGCGCGACAGCGTGCGGCCGAGCGCGTCCACCGTGGAGGCGGTCGCGTCGTGCAGGTCGTCGACGATGACCACCAGTGGCGCCTCGGCGGCCAGCGCGCTGAGCAGCTCGGCGACCGCGTTGGAGATCGCGTCGGCGTCGAGCCGGTTGGAGGCGGGCTGCCAGTCGGCGGCCGCGGCCGGGCCGACCGGGTTGGCCGGGGCGTCGCCGTAGCCGAGCAGGCCGAGCAGCCGGTCGATGTCGATGTTGACGGCCTCGCCGTCGCGGGACAGGCGGTTGGCCAGCTTGCGCAGCCGCTCCTCGACCACCGTGCGCCCGACCGTGGAGACGACGTCCTTGGGCAGGCCGACCGACTTGCGCACCAGGTCGGCCAGGGGCGCGAACCGCCGCCGCTCGCCGAACGCGCGGCAGCGTACGCGCAGGACCCGGGCGCCGGTGTGATTGGCGTACCGTCCGTTGCCGACGTCGTAGCCGGCGGCGAGCCGCTTGACCTCGCCCGCGAACCGGGATTTGCCGATGCCGGCCTCCGCGGTCATCACCATGACCCGGGAGGTGCCGGCGTCGATCGCCTCGGCGAGCCGCCCGGCGACCCGGCCGAGTTCGGTCTCGCGGCCGACGAACGGCGCCTCGTCGCCCAGCCCCGACCGGGTGCCCGGGGCGTCGTGCAGTCCGAGCAGCTCATAGGCCGGAACCGGCTCGCGCTTGCCCTTGAGTCGCAGCGGGCGCAGCTGGCGCCACGAGGCCACATGCCGGGTGCCACCGCTGGTGCGCGCGCCGGCGTAGACGGCGCCGACCGCGGCCGCGTCGGCGAACCGCGCGGCCGTGTTGACCGTGTCGCCGATGACCGTGTATTCGATGCCGGCCTGGATGCCGGCCACCACCTCGCCGGTGTTGACGCCGATGCGCAGGCCGAGCGGGGCGCCACCGCCGCGTTCGTCGTCGAGCACCCGGCGGACGGCGCGCTGCATGCTCAGCGCCGCGCGGACGGCACGCTCGGCGTCGTCCTCATGGGCCACCGGGGCGCCGAAGACCGCCATGATGCCGTCGCCGGTCAGCTTGTCGACGTGGCCACCGAAGGTTTTCACCGCTCCAGCCAGGGCCGCCAAGACACGATCGGTGACCGCGCCGACACGCTCCGGGTCGAGATCCTCCGACCAGGAGGTGAAATCGGACAGGTCACCGAAGAGCACGGTCACGATTCGTCGCTCGGCCGCCGGCAACGTGGCCGCGGCCGGCAGGGCGGCACCGCAGTTGTGGCAGAAGCGGGCGCCGGGCACGGCGACGGTTCCACACACGGGACAGGTCACAGCCGATCCAACCCGTCGGCGGGTGTTCCTGATTCCCGATTTTTGTGACGCAGATAATCCAGTTGGGCGGCGGCCGACCATTCGGCGGCGAAACGCAGCCGCGGCTCGATCTCGGGATAGACGAGATCAACCACTTTTTCCGGAGTGTCCGCCCCGGCGGCCATCGCGGCCTCGACCTGCGCCAACCGCTCCCGGCGATGCTCCCGATATTCCCCCGCCACGGCCGCGACGTCGGCCCGGGCCGGGCCATGGCCCGGCAACGTCAAGACCTTCCCGTACGCGGCGAGCACGTCGAGACTTCTCAGATAGTCACCCAGGTCGCCGTCGGGCTTCGCCACCACCGTCGTGCCGCGGCCGAGAATCGTGTCGCCGGTCAGCATCACCTGCTCGTTCCCGCAGTCGACCAGAAAACACACGGAATCGGCGGTATGCCCGGGTGTGTCGAGAACCTGGATCTCCACGCCGCCCCCGCCCAGCTTCTCGGCCGGGTCGAGCGGCTCGGCACCGACGCAGTGCGCCGGGTCGGCGGCCAGAACGTGGGTGCCGCCCAGCATCTCGGACAGCCGGGCCGCACCTTCGACATGGTCGTGGTGACCGTGAGTGACGAGAATGAAGTGGAAAGGTCCGCGTTCGGCGATCCGGGCGAGATGTCCCTCGTCCAGCGGCCCCGGGTCGACCACGACGCCGTGGTCCTCACCCGGCGCGCGCAGCACCCACGTATTCGTGCCGTCCAGCGTCATCGGCCCCGGGTTCGGCGCACGCACCAGCGTCACCCAGCCCGGTAGTCCGTCCAGCCCAGCGCCCCCCATGCGCGAATCGTACGTCGCGCATGGGGTCCGGGCCGAGGACCGGATGTGCGATCTCAGGCCCCGCTCAGGTCACGCTGAGCTATCTGTTCGGCTGCTTTCCTATCTTTCCCGCGGCTTTACCCGTCTCACTCAGGCGATTTCCGCGACGACCTCGACCTCGACCGGGGCGCCCAGCGGCAGCTCGGCCACGCCGACCGCGCTGCGGGCATGCCGGCCGATCTCGCCGAGCACGTCCCCGAACAGGTTGGAAGCACCGTTGACCACGGCCGGCTGCCCGGTGAAGCCCGGCGCGGACGCCACGAACCCGGTCACCTTGACGATCTTGACGATGCGCCCGATGCCGACCAGCGACTCGATCGCGCCGAGAGCGTTCAGCGCGCAGGTGCGGGCCAGGTCGGCGGCCTGCTCCGGGGTGACCTCGGCGCCCACCTTGCCGGTCAGCGCCAGCTTGCCCTCGACCATCGGAAGCTGTCCGGACACGTAGACATAGTTGCCCGACTGCACCGCCGGCACGTACGCCGCCAGCGGCGGCACCACATCCGGCAGGGTCAGCCCCAGCTCGGCCAGCCGCTCGTACGCGTCCGCGGACCCCTCGCCCGCAACCGGCGTCGTCATGCCTTCGGCCGCTTCATATAAGCGATCAACTGCTCCGGGTTGGGCCCCGGCACCACCTGCACGAGCTCCCAGCCGTCCTCGCCCCAGTTGTCGAGGATCTGCTTGGTCGCGTGGACCAGCAGGGGCACGGTCACGTACTCCCACTTCTGCATCGCTCGGTTACTCCCTCTATCAGTCGGCTACCGCGCCAGCTTAGGGCCCCCGCCCGCCCGGTTTGGCCTAGGCTGAGCGGGTCAACCGACCGACTCGCCGACGCCGTCACGGAGGGCTACATGACGCACCCGCAGGGCGGTCAACCGGGCCATCCGGAGCCTGTCCCCGGGCCGTCACCGGAGCCCGAGCCGACGCCGCCGTACCCGCCGCGCGAACCGATCCCGCCCCCCGAGCCGCCGCACACCGGCGCCGATCTCATCGGCGCCGATTTCATCGACGCGCCCCCGGACCAGACCGCCGAGGTCTACCCGCCGCCGGGCTCCTTCCCCGGTGAGACGGCCGAGCAGCCTGTGGTCGCGCCCGATCCGACCCAGGTGATCCCCGCGGTCGGTGAGCCCGGCCGGCACCAGCCGCCGGCCTCGCCCTGGCACGCCCGGCACGAGGCGCCCGGCCAGTGGCAGACCCAGCCGCCCGAGCATCTGGCCTGGCAGCACACCGCGCCCGCCGACACCTCCGGCCCGTCCGAGCCGATCTGGTCGGGCGACCAGCCGCACCCCCAGCCGTGGCCGGCGCCGGCCGCCCGGCCCGCGCCGCGACGCCGGCGCCGGGGCGCGCTCTGGGTCTCGCTCGCCCTCGTCGCCACCCTGCTGCTCTGCGGCGGCGGCGCGGTCTCCGCCTACTTCTTACTCCGCGACGCCGACAACCCGGGCTCGCCCGACCCGGCGACCGCGGTCAACCGTTTCCTCACCGCGGTCTACTCCCAGCAGGACGCCGGCTCGGCCGAGCAGTTCGTGTGCCGCGAGTCACGCGACAAGACGAAGCTCACCGACCGGGTCGACCAGATCAGGACCTACTCCGAGGGCTACACCGACCCGGTCTTCCGCTGGGGCGACCCGGCCGTCTCCGACCAGACCGGCGACCGGGCGAGCGTGGCGGTCGAGCTCACCATGTCGACCAGCGACGAGAAGACGGCGAAGCAGGACCTCCGCTTCACCGTGATTCACAAGACCGGCTGGCTGGTCTGTGAGGTCGCCGGTTAGGGCCGGACGGGCCGTACCTTTGTTGGCATGGGTGAGCGCGTCAACAGGTGGCCGGCACGACTGCACGTGGTGACCGGCAAGGGCGGCACCGGCAAGACCACGGTGGCCGCCGCCCTCGCTCTCGGTCTGGCCGCGGGCGGCAAGCGCACGCTGCTGGTCGAGGTCGAGGGCCGGCAGGGCATCGCCCAGCTGTTCGAGCTTCAGCCGCTCCCCTACAAAGAGCTGCGGATCGCCCAGGTGCCGGGCGGCGGTGAGGTGCGCGCGCTCGCCGTCGACCCCGAAGAGGCCCTGCTCGAGTACCTCGACATGTTCTACAAGCTCGGCGCCGCCGGCCGGGCGCTGCGCAAGGTCGGCGCGATCGACTTCGCCACCACCATCGCGCCCGGGCTGCGCGACGTGCTCCTCACCGGCAAGGTCAAGGAGGCCACGACCCGGTCCCACGACGGCCGGCGGATCTACGACGCCGTCGTGCTCGACGCGCCGCCGACCGGCCGCATCGGCCGCTTCCTCAACGTCACCGCCGAAACCGCGCGGCTGGCCAAGATGGGTCCGATCAAGACGCAGAGCGAGGGCGTGGCGTCGCTGCTGCGCTCGCCGATCACCTCCGTGCACGTGGTCACCCTGCTCGAGGAGATGCCGGTGCAGGAGACGCTGGACGCGATCGGCGAGCTGACCGCACTGCACATCCCGGTCGGCCGGATCATCGTGAACAGCGCCCGCCCCGCCCTGCTGACCGCCGGCAAGGTGACCAAGGCCGAGCTCAGGCGCGGCCTCGCCGAGGCCGGCCTGCCCGGCGACGCCTCGACCGTGAACGGGCTGGCCGCCGAGGCCAAGGCCTACCTGACCCGGCACGAGCTGGAGGAGACGCTGCGCACCGAGCTGGGCGACGCCGCACATCCGGTGGTCGAGCTGCCGCTGCTGCCCGGCGGGGTCGACCGGGCGGGGCTCGACGAGATGGCGTCGATACTCATGCGGGCGTGACCCGTCACAGTCGGCCAGCCTCCGATCAACTACCGATTACCCTGGAGTAGTGGCTGATTTGACCGCGGGACGCCTCGATGTCGACGGTCTGCTCGCAAATCCGGCCACCCGGATCGTGGTGTGCTGCGGTGCGGGCGGCGTCGGCAAGACGACCACGGCTGCGGCGCTCGGCGTCCGGGCGGCCGAGGTGCACGGGCGGCGCACGGTGGTGCTCACCATCGACCCGGCCCGCCGGCTGGCCCAGTCGATGGGGCTCAGCGAGCTCGACAACACCCCCCGCCAGGTCAAGGGCATCGACGGGGAGAACGGCGGCGAGCTGCACGCCATGATGCTCGACATGAAGCGCACCTTCGACGAGGTGGTGCAGCAGCACACCACGCCGCAGCGCGCGGCCGAGATCTTCGCGAACCCCTTCTACCAGGCCATGAGCTCGACGTTCGCGGGCACGCAGGAATACATGGCGATGGAGAAGCTGGGTCAGCTGCGGGCCACCGACGAGTGGGACCTGATCGTGGTCGACACTCCGCCGTCCCGTTCGGCGCTCGACTTCCTGGACGCGCCGGCCCGCCTGTCCCGCTTCCTCGACGGCCGCATGCTCCGGCTGCTGCTGGCGCCCGCCCGGGCCGGCGGCAAGAGCATGTTCAGCCTGGTCACCGCGTCGTTCGGTCTGTTCTCCCGCGCGGTGCAGAAGATGCTCGGCGCCCAGCTGCTGACCGACCTGTCGGGCTTCGTCGCGGCGCTCGACTCGATGTTCGGCGGTTTCCGGCAGCGGGCGGACGACACGTACCGGATCCTGCAGGACCCGCAGACCGCTTTCCTCCTGGTCGCGGCGCCCGAGCGGGACGCCGTACGGGAAGCGGCCTATTTTGCCGAAAGGCTGGTCTCCGAACGCATGCCGCTCGCCGGTCTGGTCCTGAACCGGATGCACCACTCGGACGCCGCCGGGCTCTCCGCCGAGCGGAGTGAGGAGGCCGCCGCCGCCCTGGAGGCGGCGGGTGACCAGCCGATGACCGCTGACGTGCTGCGCGTGCACGCGGCCCTGATCCGGCAGACCGAGCGCGAGAGCGGCGTCGCGGCCACCCTCACCGACGCGTTTCCGCAGGTGCCGTCGGTCGCGGTCACGGCGCAGCCCGCCGACGTCCATGACGTCGACGGGCTGCGGACGATCGGCGCGCTCCTCGCGTGAGCCCCGCCTCAGCGGGTCGGGACGAGCACCTTGTCGGCGCCTTTGTCCTTCATCGCGGCCTCGAACATCTTCCGCCAGCTGGCCACGTGCGGGTGGCGGCGCAGCAGAGCCCGCCTCTCCCGCTCCGTCATGCCTCCCCAGACGCCGAACTCGATCCGGTTGTCCAGGGCATCGGCGAGGCACTCGTAGCGGACCGGGCAGCTGCGGCAGATCCTCTTGGCCACGTTCTGCTCGGCGCCCTGCACGAAGAGCGCGTCAGGGTCGCCACTCTGACACGCCGCCATGCTGGGCCAGTCGCTGATCATCCCCATCTGTTTACGTCCCCCCTTGCTTCCCCCTGACGCCCGCGTGCTCACGACCTTCAAGCAGGTTCTGTCCCCAAGCAGCGCAGACGTCGTGCGATGGCTCGCCGGACCATCATGCTCTGTAGTCGGGCGATTACGCAACGTTGTCCCTCAAATACGTATAGCCCGGGAGTTCTGGGCATAGGCCGCAAAGCCTCGGGTTCAGCTTCGGTGCACTTCGGGAAAAACGGACGCGGCGTTGTCCGGAAGATGCACAATCAATCCGGGGGAAGCTTGACCTTCTCAACGGGCAGTCGCGTGCGCGCTTCGCGTACGCTGCTCCGGTGACCTCCTGGATGCGCAGACGTGATCACAACATTTTCGCCAACGCGAGCTCGTTGTTGATCTGCGGTTTACTAGCCGGCGTCGTCGTCGCCGCGGCTGCTTTCCCCGCCGCGGCGATGTCCGGTCTGGCCGCCAAGGCCGGCGGACAGACCTTCGCCAAGCTGCCCAGTGAGCTCAAGGCCTACAGCTCGCCCCAGATCTCCCGGCTGTACGCGTCCGACGGCAAGACCCAGATCGCGCAGTTCTACGACGAGTTCCGCAGCGACGTCCCGCTCAAGGACATCTCGCCGTTCATGCAGGGCGCGATCGTGGCCGCCGAGGACCGCGAGTTCTACCACCACAACGGTGTCGACCTGAAGGGCGTCGCCCGCGCCTTCGTCAGCAACAACAACGGCAACTCGAAGCAGGGCGCCTCCACGATCACCATGCAGCTGGTCCGGTTGTCGCTGGCCTACTCGGCCACCAACCCGCAGGAGGTCGTGGCCTCGACCGAGGACACCCCCAAGCGCAAGATCACCGAGATGAAGTACGCGCTGCAGATCGAGAAAGAGATCGGCAAGGCCGCGATCCTCGAGCGCTACCTCAACATCGCGCCCTTCGGTAACCAGGCGTACGGCATCTTCGCGGCCAGCCAGGTCTACTTCCACAAGAAGCCCAAGGACCTCACGATCGGCCAGGCCGCGATGCTGGCCGGCATGGTCAAGGCCCCGAGCGGCTTCGACCCGACCACGCCCGTGGGCTACAAGCAGATCAAGGACCGCCGCAACAACTACGTGATCCCGGGCATGGTGCAGATGGGCGCCATCACCCAGGCCCAGGCCGACAAGGCGCTCAAGGAGCCGATCCCGACGAAGGTCACGCCGGTCGGCAACGGCTGCGTCTCGGTCGCCAAGAACAACTGGGGCTTCTTCTGCGACTTCTTCTACCGCTGGTGGATGAGTCAGCCGCAGTTCGGCTCCACCGCGTACGACCGGGAGCGCCGCTTGAAGAGCGGCGGCTACCGCATCGTGACCTCGCTCGACGTGACCGCGCAGGACTCGGCGCGCAAGGAAGTCACCGACGAGATCAAGGACACCGACAAGAACGCGATCCTGATCGCCGGAATCGAACCCGGCACGGGCCGGGTCCGGGCCCTCGCGACCAACCGGAAATACAAGCTCGACGACCCGGCGCATCCGCAGAACAAGACGTCGTCCGACCCGGCCAAGGCCCGCAAGCACCAGAGGGGCTCCTACCCCAACACGACCAACCCGCTGATCACCGGTGGCGGCGACATCGACGGCTACCAGGCCGGTTCGGTGTTCAAGATGTTCACCATGGTGGCCGCCCTCGAACACGGCATACCGCTCAGCCACACGATCAACGCACCGGTCCAGGCCAAGACGCACTACATCGTCGAGCCGAGCAGCCCCTCCGCCTGCCCGGGCACACACTTCTGGTGCCCGCAGAACTCGAGTGCCAGCGAGGCCGGCGTCTACAACATGTGGGGCGCCTTCGGTAAGTCGGTCAACACCTACTTCGTGCCGCTCGAGGAACAGGTCGGCGCGCAGAACGCGGTGGCGGTGGCCAAGCGGTTCGGCATCCAGTTCCGCTCCTCGCAGGACGCGTCGTACGCCAACAACACGCAGTCGGCCAGCCAGTGGGGTGCGTTCACCCTCGGCGTCTCGGCGTCGACCCCGCTCGACATCGCCAACGCCTACGCGACCCTGGCCGGTGACGGCATGTACTGCTCGCCGACGCCGATCTCGCAGATCACCACGCAGGACAACGAGAAGCTCGACATCGGCAAGCCGTCCTGCATCCGGGCGACCAGCACCGACGTGGCCCGCGCGGCCCTCGACGCGGCCCGCTGCCCGGTCGGTGACTCGGCCCAGCTGGGCCACTGCAGCGGCTCGACCGCCAGCAACGTCCACGGCGTGGTCGACCACCCGGTCTTCGGCAAGACCGGCACCACCGACAAGGACAAGACCGCCGCGCTGATCGCCGGCACGACGTCCCTGGTCGTCGCCGGCTACATGGTCAACCCCGACTACCAGAACCACTCCGACCACATGTCCCACCCGATGGTCAACACCGCGGTGATGGACACGCTGCGCGACTACATGAAGGGCAAGCCGAAGGTCCAGTTCAAGGTCCCCGGCGACAAGAAGATCAGCGAAGGCGACCAGCGCTCCATCCCCGACGTGACCTGCCAGTCGATCGACGCCGCCAAGTCCGAGATCGAGGGCGCCGGCTTCGACGCCACCGTCGGCGGCGCCGTCGACTCCACCTGCCCGGCCGGCACAGCCGCCGACACCAACCCGAGCGGCCGCACCGAAAAGGGCGGCGTCGTGGTCATCGAGCCGAGCAAGGGCGGCGGCAAGCCCGCCAGCCCGCCGGGCAACGGCGGCCCGGGCAACGGCAACGGGGGCGGCGGCGGTCCGGGCAACGGGGGCGGTCCCAAAAAGCCAGGACGCTAGCCGACGCGACATGAAAGGGGCGGGACACTTCGGTGTTCCGCCCCCTTTTTTTGCGTGCGCCGGCCGGTGTTCAGTTTTTCTGAACGCGCCCGAATCCTGAACACGTGGCCGGGCTGCCGAGCTCACGCGGCCTCGGTCGGGCAGCCGGCTCTGGCGCTGTGCCTCGTGGCACCGGCTCAGAACATTCGATTGACGGCGTAGCCGAAGAGGAAGCCGAGCAGAGTGCCGGCCACGGCGAGCCTCATGGCCAGCTGGGCGTTTCGTTCACCGCGGCGGCGGGCGGCGGCCGCGAAGAAAATGGCGGCGACGCCGAAGACGATCGGGAACGAAAAGACGGCGATCGCGGCCAGGACGTACGCGGTGATGCTGAAGCCCTGGCCGGACGACTGCTGGGGTGCGTGGGGGTAGGGCGGTTGGCCGTAGGCCTGGGGCGGGTAGGGCTGGCCGCCGGGGTAGGGCTGGCCGCCGGGGTAGGCCTGGCCCGCCGGGTATGGCTGAGCTGGGTGCGGCTGGCCTGGGTAGGGCTGGCCGGGCTGCGGCTGGGCCGGGTAGGGCTGGCCTGAGGGCGGGTGGGGACTGGGCTGGCCTGACGTCGGGGCGTAGGGGCTGGCCTGGTCTGACGTCGGGTAGGGGCTGGGCTGGCCTGAGGCGGGGTAGGGGCTCGGCTGGCCTGACGTCGGGTAGGGGCCGGGCTGGCCTGACGTCGGGGGGTAGGGGCTGGGCTGGTCTGACGTCGGGTAGGGGCTGGGCTGGTCTGACGTCGGGTAGGGGCTGGGCTGGTCTGACGTCGGAGAGCTTGGGGCGGAGTAGGGCTCGGCCGGTGGGGTGTAAGGGGCCAGGGGGTCGGTGCCGGTCAGCGGGGCCGAGGTGGCGAACGGGTCGACCGGGGGTGGGTAGTGGAAGGCCGTCGGGTCGTCGGACGCGTTGGCTGAACGGCCACAGGTGGAGCAGGTGCCGCTTGGCTGGACGGCGGGCGAACCACAGTGTGGGCAGTTCATGAACGCTCCCGGAGGGTGGTGATCTCGGTCGAGACTGCGACGGCGTGGAGAGGTTTACGGACGTCACGCGGTCTAGTGCGCCTGGATCGGCCGATGCCCGTACATCAGGAAAGCTGGCGCCGCACCTCAGCCGCAACCCTTCCACCCTCGGCCCGGCCCGCGATAGCGGCCTGGGCCGCCTTCATCGCCGGACCCATCTGGGCCTTGGCGGTGAAACCGCCCTCACCGAGCGCCGCCGTGACCAGCGCCGTGAGCTCATCGTCGGAGAGCTGGCGAGGCAGATATTGCTCGATCACCTCGCCCTCGGCCCTTTCCCGGGCCGCCTGCTCGGGCCGGTTGTTGTCGGCGAACGCGGTCGACGCCTCGCGACGCTTCTTCGACTCCCTCTTCAGCACGGCGAGGACCTCGTCGTCGGAGAGCTCGCGGGCCTGCTTCCCTGCGACCTCTTCGTTGCGCACGGCGGACAGCGCCATCCGCAACGTCGACGTGGTCAGCTCGTCGCGGCCCTTCATCGCGGTGCGCAGGTCATCGTTCAGGCGGTCCTTCAGCGTTCCCATGGCAGGAGAAACTACTCTTGCCGACATGCGTAAGCGCTCCCTTATCACGCTGACCGCCGGTGTCGCCGCGGCCGGCGCCGCCACGTTGGCCTATGCGTCGCTGATCGAACGGAACCTTTTCACCCTGCGGCGCTTCGAGGTGCCGATTCTCGAGCCGGACGCCGAGCCGCTGCGCATTCTGCACATCTCGGACCTGCACATGATGCCCGACCAGCGGCGCAAGCAGGCCTGGGCGGCCGGGCTGTACGGCACCGACCCCGACCTGGTCATCGTCACCGGCGACAACATGGCCTCCCCGGCCGCCGTCCCCGGCGTGCTGCGAGCCCTGGAACCGTTCCTGTCGTCGGTGCCCGGGGCGTTCGTCTTCGGGTCAAACGACTACAAGGGGCCGGTGTGGCGCAATCCGCTGCGATATGTGCTGCCGTTTGAGAACGAGTACATCCAAGGGGCCGACCTGCCGTTCGAGGAGCTGCGGGCGGCGTTCGTGGAGGCGGGATGGGCCGATCTCAACAACGCGCGGACCGTGCTCAAGGCGGGTGGGCGTTCCCTGGAGCTGGTCGGGGTCGACGACCCGCACGTCGAGCGCGACGACTACGCGTCGGTGGCCGGGCCGGCCTCGGCCGGGGCGGATCTGCACCTCGGGGTGGCGCATTCGCCGGCCTCCCGAGTTCTGGATGCGATGGCGGCGGACGGGTTCGAGCTCCTGCTGGCCGGCCACACCCACGGTGGGCAGGTGTGTGTGCCGGGCTACGGGGCGCTGACGACCAACTGTGACCTGCCGAGGTCGATGGCCAAAGGGCTGCATCGGTGGCCCGGGTCGGACTCGTGGCTGCATGTGTCGGCCGGGTTGGGCACCCACCCGACCGCGCCGATCCGGTTCAGCTGCCGGCCGGAGGCGTCGGTGCTGACGTTGATACCGCGCTGACCTGGGGTTTTGTGTTTGGGGGGATACCGATTTCGCGTGGGCCCGGGCGTCGGATAGTATTTCTGAGCAGCTCGGGGTGTGGCGCAGCTTGGTAGCGCGCTTCGTTCGGGACGAAGAGGCCGTCGGTTCAAATCCGGCCACCCCGACCAAGAGCAGTGCAGGTCAGGCCCGGTCTTCCGCTCAGGGAGGCCGGGCCTGACTGCTTCTCCAGGCCGCTCTGGAGAAATTTCTGGAGACGATCTTGCTGAGAGGCAGCCCGCTGCGCGAGCCGCTCGCGCCCAGAAGGGCCGAGCCGGAGGCTTGCCTTCGCGTCGGCGCCGGCGGTTCCAGCCCGCAGGCAGGAGCGAAACACGAAAAGGCCCCGACCGCTGAAGTGATCGGCAGATCCGGGGCGAAAATCTGACAGGGGAGACCCCATCGGCGGGGCCTCTGGCTTCTCGGAGGGGCGGCCCGTCCTGATGAACTTGACGCCGGCTGCACGATCGAGGCGTGCAGACTCCATTCTGGCTGCCTCTCGTGGTCGCAGCGATCGGTGTCCTCGGAACCATTGGGGGCGGCGTCGCAGGCGTGCTGATAACGTAGCGACGGTCAGACCGAGGAGAAGAGACGGCGTTTCAGCGAGAACGCAAGCCCGTCCATCCAGAAAATGGATGAGTGACTAACTGGGTGACAATCGCAGACGATCGTGACCGACGGCCACGGATGCCCAAGTTATACCCCCGTCGAGGTCAAATTGCGCTGCTGGTTGCCTGGGGGTCAAGGCGTTGATCAGGTAAAGAAGATCCAACTCGACCAATTCGCGAGATCCACGTTGCCGCCTGTTGTTGATCGTTGATCTCGATACCGAGCTAACAAAGATCATCGATCTTGTGACACGCCGAAGATGTGGCACATTCACTTAATGAGATCAATTGATTGGATCTCGTAACGTAGTTCCTCGTGCACTTATTGGCTCAAGCTGCGCCCCCCGCGCACCCCTACACCGGCTGGGAGAATCTCGGCTACGCGCTCCTGCTATCTGGAGCGCTGTTCCTCTACGCCTGCTTCTGGATCGGCTTCCGCATGAAGGCCAAGTGCCTCGTCGTTGGAAGCACGACTAACAGGCCCTGTGACCGCGACGCCAAGGTCGTCCTCGGCTGCTACCAGCACAAGATGCAGAAGCCGGTCGCCTGGATCAGGCACCTCGGGGCGGCGAGTTGGCTGGACCCCTGGCTCTATCGGCTCCACAAGGTCCCGTACTCGTTCACGCCGATGCCCATGCCGGTCATACCGGCCACGTTGGGCGGCACACTGCTGGCCGTGAACCCCACTTCCGCGACGTCGGTGCGCGCCGGGATGTCGACCGAGCTGAAGGTGGCCAGTTGGTCGCTGTTCTTCGGAATCATCCAGGCCTTGTCTGGCATCATCTCGCTTGTGATCGCCACGTAGGTTCACCGCTTGCCTGAGCCTCCGACCAATTGATTACTAACTGAGTGACAACCGCGTGCCACAGCGCTGGACGTCTGTGACGGTCCCGGAGTGTTTCACCTGGCCAAGGCAACTATTGGCCCTGGCCAGGCACTCATGACCGTTCTTTGATGGCACGGAAGCGTCGGACGTGCCCGCTTAGCGTGCTTTGAGACGCAGGTTGAAGCTGCTTCGCTACGCCGCGACAATACCGCCCGCGCGGAGATCATCCCGGCCCTGACTGATCAACTCGGTCACCGAGTCCTTGATGGCTTCGTTGGTCATCTCATTCACGATCATGCCGAGGCATGGGCAGGCGGTCGGCGGTAGCAGTTGAACCATGCAGAGAAAGATTCCAAAGGCCTGTAGGCCACGGGCTATCGCTTCAAGTTTCGCATCCCACGGAAGTGGCAGTTTCTTTGCGATCTGGGCTGTTACCTGACGGGCAAACCGGGGTGTGCCTGATGGCAGAAGGCTGGCCACGCCTTTTCCTGTGAGCTCGTGGGCCTTGTCTTTGAGGTCCAGTATGGCCTTGGCGGCATCGGCGATCTCTTGGCAGTTGCTGGCGCGTCGCCGTCTGTGACCCAACTTCTTCGTCGCGTTGTTACCGAGGTAGTCAGTGACAAGGTCGCTAAGCGCACCATCTAAGCCGTCCGTCAGGACGTTCGACAGCACTTCGGAACGATCAATGGACGCATGATGATCGACATCGCCGCCAGCCTGATCACTGCCAGCGGCATAGAGCGCCCGGCGATGGTCGGCGCAGTGGTCGTAGTTCACCAGCCAACGCCCGCAACTACCGCCGATGGTCCTGTTCGGGGCCCCGCAATAATGCCCCATGTAGCCAAGCTATTACTCAGCGTAACTCAAGAGTGTCCATGATTTGACTGCTCGGCTATTGAAATTCAAGATGGTGAATACAAGGTGAAGCCAGCGGCCGAGCCCTCAAACACGCCTCCCTCGCCTGCGTGATCTCGAGCTATCCGCTGGTCAGAGCGCTCGAATCAGCTTGTGCAGAGCCTCGACCGGATAGTCGGGTGCTATGGCCTTGCGGATGCGAAGTGTTTCCTCCCATTGCACGGCCGGTCACGTCCACCGAAGTGGTGTATGACCTGGTCTTTTAGGTCAACGAGAGGCGGCCATCGCAGATCCTTCGGATTGTCTGAAGATCACGAAGGA